>DLSG01000062.1 GCA_002501285.1 Christensenella sp. UBA7868
ATAATATTTTTACATATTACTATTAAGGAGAGAATATGAAACTTAAAAAAGTTATTTTAACATTCTTAATAATCCTTTTAGGGCTTAGTGGCTCACTTTTTGGGTGTAAAGAAAAGCCACTTGGATTGTATATAAAAGAAGGTGAAGAAGTGGTTTCTAAAATCTCTTTAATTCTTCCTACAAATAACAGTGGTGAAGATGATGAAAACCAAGGTGGTGAAGATTCTTCGGGGAATACTGGTAATAACGGTGAAGATGTATCATCAGGAGAAACACCCGCTGAAGAAGAAACTGCACTTGACAGAAAATTGATTTATGTGTTTGCAGAAAATGCAAACGATATGTTTAAAAAAGGTTTAGACATTGTTACAAATAAACAAAATATTGTAAAAATTAGTTTAAATGAAGAAGAAACAAGTAAATTAGAAAATGGTTATGCTTACGATATTAGTGCAATTCAAGCAAAAAATGTAACAATTTCGTTTGAAACAAAAGACAAAAAAACAAAAGTAAGTTTAGATGTAGAAATTACACAAGATTGTGAAAAGATTGAAAAAAATGTTCACAGCAAAAACTATGTTGTAAGAAATGAAAATACTCAACTTTCTTCATCGGCTGTAAGTTTTATTCCAGAAACTACAACAAACAAAAACATAAGATTTGTTTTGGATGAAGAATATACTGGTTTAAACTTATCGGAAGATGGATACTTAACTTTTGATGAAAACTTTGATTCTAACCTTAAAGAATTTTATGTAACAATTTATCATGAAAACTATGTAGAAGATGATGAAAATAATGTTAATTTTGTTGTTGAAAATATAAAATATGACATTTTAAGCAAGGTTGAAGATATTGAAGCGGTGATTGGCGGAGCAAAAGTTACAAGTTTAGAATTTGCAACAAATATGAGTGAAGAAAACTATAATTTCCAAACTATTTCGTTTAAATCTTTAATAAGAAAAAATGGAAATGTAAGTTATGAAAATATTGATAATAGTTATAGGCTTGTTTATTCCTTAAAAAATTCGTCAAGAAATTTAATTAATATTAAACCTGTATCTGGCGATCCATTCTCTTTAACTCTTTCACAAAATGGTTTTGATGGCACAGATGTGTTAGTTGCAAGAATCGAAAATGTTTTGTGGCCAGATTATCAGTCAAGAGAAATTGAAATTGCTATCACTGTAAAAACTTATCCAAGTTTAATTACAATAAATGGAAGTAAAAGTGATGTTGATTTAGTTCTTTATACAGATTCTGGAAGCAAAGATTTAGTTGTTAGAATTAATGATAGTTACAACACTAATTTTGTTATATCAAATGTCCAAAATGATAAAATAACAATTTCTTATGAAAATGGTATTGAAGCGATGCTTGAAGAAATTGAAAGTGGAACAATACTTTTAGTTTCAAGCGTAAAAGATATAAGTTTTGACGGTAAAAACTATGTTGACACATCTTTTCAAATAAAATCTGTTGGTAACGATAGTTTAACAAGAAATGTAAATGTTAGAATTTACAAAAGCATGATTGACGCAAAAATAAAATTAAATAATGAAGAAGTTCAAGATGAAGTTGTTGTGTATAAAACAACTACTAGCGGACAAAGTTTGATTTCGGAATTTGTTATTGAACCTGTTGATGATGTTGTTATTCCAACATTTACTGTTGAAATTGAAGACACAAATGTTGTTAAACTTGAAAATATAACTTATCAAGAAAATGACAAAAAATTTAGTTTAAAAGCATTAACAACTGGCGAAACAAATGTTTTTGTTAAATTTGATAATGGGCTTGAAAAATCATTTAAAATTAAAGTTTACACCGCAATAAAAGATGTGGAAATAGATTTTAATGATTATTCTAAAACCTATAATATTGGAGATATTGAAAATTTATCAAATTTGACAGGCGTAAAGAAATATTCTATTAAAAACAGCACAAGCAGTCAGATTTTGTTTAAAGCAACTGACGAAAAAGGCAATATTGTTTATGATAAATATTTAATTGATATTCAATATAAAATTGACAACGAAGGCTATTTTGCAATTTCAAACGAAGACAATAAACTTCATGCAATTAAAGTTTCTACTGACCAAAGCGGAGAATTGTTTAGCATTAAAGTTACGGCATTTATTAAAGCGTATGTTTATGATAATGCTAGAAATGAATACGGCATTAGCACTATTGAAAAAAACTTTTATGTTGAAATTTATGAACCTATTAGAAATATAACATTGAGTGAAGACTACATAACACTTTATACAAAAAATTCTTTGGGCAAAAGCGATTTTGATAAAGCACAAAAAACTATTGATTTAACAATTTTCCCAAGCAATGCAACAAAAGGTAACAGCCAAATTACTTTTAGAAGCAACTTTAATAGTGACAGCATTGTAAGTTTTGTTGGTGCGAAAAAAGATGGCGATAATTATAAACTTGAATCGAATAGATTAACAATTATTGCTAATTTGCTTGACCAAGGAAAGAAAACTGAAACTGGAACAATAACGTTTAGTATTCAAGAGTATAAGATTGTTTATACAAAGAAAGTGACTATTAAAATTTCAACTGCTCAAAAACCTGAAAGTATAATAGTTGAAAATGTTTTGAAACAAACAGACGAAAATGGAAAAAGTTTTGATTATATTTATTTTAATCTTGGCTTTGATAAAAAAATAAATATTAATCCAAGCGTTTATCCAATAACAAGTTTAAATAATAATATTAGTTATAAAATTGATAATAAAACAAGTGTTGACGATATTATATCTTACAAAAATGGTGTTATTACTCCTTTAAAAGCGGGCGAATGTGATTTAATTTTAATTCCTGACGGAAATATAAATGAGGACGGAAGTTACGAAAACGAAAAAATAATACATATTTTAGTCGCTGACGGCGAAAGCGTTCCTTACAGCATTTCAACAAAACAAGAATTGTTAATGCTTTGTGGGGTAAATGAAACAGAAAATGAAGAAGAATTTGTAAAAAGATTTTCTAAAAATTATGTTTTAACAAGTGATATAGATTTAAGTGGCGAAACTATTGTGCCTGTTGGATTCTACACATTAGTTAAAGCATCTGGGGAAGAAACAAGGAAAGTCCCTTTTAGCGGAACATTTAGTGGTAAATTTACAATTAATGGCGTTGAAAAACAATATTCTATTAGTGGGATAAGTTTAAAAATAGACAGCCGAGATAAATTGGGACTTATTGGAAATGTTAAATATGTTGGTTTATTTGCAGAAAATCAAGGAAAAATTTCAAACTTAACAGTTCATTATTCTAATATCGAAGCAATAATTTCAAGGTATGCAGACCCTATTTATTATTCAAGTCAAAATTTAAGAAACACTTTCATTTTTGGCGGTATTTCTGCAATAAATCTATCTGTTATTGAAAATTGTGAAGTAAATATAAATTCAGCACAAATTGAAACTTATTTTGGAGAAAACTATTTTGGTTTAATCTCTGGGAAAAGTGGGTTAGAAGCTAATGATGAAACTAACAATTCTTCACAAATTTTAAATTGCTTTGTAAGTGGAAATATAAATATTTGTGACGGATATAGTTTAAAAAATAAAGAGTTAGACACTCACCCTAGTATAATGGTGGGCGGAATTGTTGGTAAAAACTTAAAAACAAGTGTTGTTAAAGGCGGTTTTGATGTATATAACAATCAAAATGAGATATTTAACAAAAATATAATAAATTCTACTGTAAACATAACAAGTTTAAACGAACTTGAACTTGTTTTAAGTAGTGACACTTCTTGCTTTGGTGGAATATGCGGACAAAATGACGGCGAAATATTAAATATGGCATCTTACGGAAAAGTGTTTGCGTATAGAAATGTTGGTGGTGTTTGTGGAATTAATAATGGCGTTATTGGCACAGATAAAAACGGAAATAACACATTTGGTTGTTTCAGTGCTAGTTTAGTTTATGGAAATAGTTTTGTTGGCGGACTTTGTGGAATTAACAACAAAACTTTAAAATATAATGCTGTTATGCTTTTAGACGATGACGATTTAATAGAAATTAATGGCGTTTTAAGTAAAATTTATGGAATAAGTGATGTATCTGGACTTGTTGGTAAAAATAATGGAGATATTAGTCTATTAGAAAACAACTTTGTACGAAGTTATGTTCAAAAAACTGAAAATTATTATGATATTTATGCTGAAACTGATAAATTTGGGGCTATTTTAATAGACGAAAACGATTTAGCAGATGCTGGATTAATAAGTGATTATAGTAATTGTGTTATTTTATCGAATTTTGCTGACAATTTAAAAATAGGCTATAATAGCGAAACATTAAAAGAAATTGTTACAAAAGGCGATAAGCAAGACATTGGTATAACTGCTCCAACAGAAATTGTTGTAAATATTAAAGATAGTTCATTTATTGGAAGCGCTAGTTTATATAATTACAATAAATTCGTAAAAGCGGGCGAAGATAAGATAGTTTTAGTTTATTATAAACAGACAGACAGTTTAAAATATAATTATTATTTAAGAAATTATTTGTTTGAAATAGGCTATAATTATGAGTCAAATGGTAGTAACAAAACTACACTTACAAAAATTGAGAGTTTGTCACCTGATATTTTGCAAGTTGACAGTAAAGGTAACTTTACAGTTTTAAAAACAGGTGAAGCAAAGCTTAAAATTTATAGCGTTTTAAATAAACAAGCGCAAAAAGAAATAACAATAAAAGTTATTGACATTATTAAAAGTTTTGACATTTTTGAAGATAGTTTAGAAAATGTAAAACTTAAAACAATTTATGTAGAAAAAGGTTCAAGTAAAAATATCTATTTAGGTAAACAAGTTTTACAAAAAGATATGTTTATTAAATATGAATTAAGTGAAACAAGTAAAGATATTTGTCAAATAAATTTAGACGGTGGAGTTTATTACTCAACTTTATATTCTCAAGTTTTGTATGGCAAAAACAGCGGAAACGTTCAAGTTAAAGCAAGTTTGTTTGTCCAAATTTTGGGAGAGTACTATCAAATTCCTTATTCTTACACATTCAACATTGTTGTAAGCGAAGGAGTTAAAGCGTTTGAAGTTGATTTGGAAAGTGCAGAAATATCAAAAACATCATTTGTTAATTTAAAAGCAAATGTTGTAACCGATTTAACTGATAAAACAAGTTTAGTTGTAAGTCAAGAAATATCAAGCAAAAACAGCGACGGAACTGTAACCACAATAAATGGCGAATTTTTAAACTTTTCACTTGAAAAATCTACGTTTTCTGGCAAACTTGTGTTTGATTTTAAAATTTATCCAAATAAAACTTACTTAAAACAAATAATAGGAAAAACTATTAAGTTTAACCTTTATGTAATTGATAGTTTTGTAAGTTTGGATAAACTTCAAAATAATCCAGAAAGTTATAAAGATTATATTAAAACAGTGTTCTTTACGGTTACTGATAACGGCGTTATTAATGTTGAAATGGAATATTATAGTGACGGCGAAGTAATTAAAAATGAAAATGGGCAAGATGTTATTAATACAAACGAACTTGAAAGCGAATTTATTAAAATTGGTAAAATTGGAATTTTAAAAATTAATGTTTATCCAAAACTAAATTTGCAAAGTGAAAACACTGTTACACTTTCATATTCTAATCAAGATAACTATAAATTAAGTTTTAAACAAGTTAAAAAATCAGGAAATGGTTATGAAGATGTAAATACTTCAACAATAATTTCTAATGGAATAATACTTGATAATTCATATTTAATAGATGATGAAAACGAGCAGTATTTGTATGTTAAACTTTTAACTGAAAGTCCTATAAATGAAAACAGTAAATTTAATTTAGAATTAAACATTTCTGGTTTTGTTTATAAATTTGAAAAAACTTTAACAAGCGTTCTTTCATCTAATTTAGAAATTGCTTTTGATGGTGCAATTTTAAATAGTGAAGGAAAACTGGAAGCAGTTTATGCAAAAGGCGTTCCAGACAGTCAAATAATTTCACTTACTGTAAACAAATTAACAAGTTATGCCTTAAATTATAATATTGATGTTTCAAAATTAAATGGTTCAAACTTTGTAG
Organism: Christensenella sp. UBA7868; assembly: GCA_002501285.1. Taxonomy (GTDB): domain Bacteria; phylum Bacillota; class Clostridia; order Christensenellales; family UBA1242; genus UBA7868. The sequence goes on from DLSG01000062.1 coordinate 6,085, forward strand.
AAATTTTGCAATATCGTGACCCTGTAAAAGTGGGAGAAGATAGTGTAAGATATGATTATATTATTAACGGAATAAACAACAATAGTGGAAACGAAAGTGTAGAATTATATTTCTATATTGATAAAAAAGTTAATAACAAAACAGAAAGATATGCGTCTAATGTCTTAAAACTTAATATTGTAGATTTTGTTGTAACTGGAATGAGTGTTGAAAATGTAGAAAATGGATATTTATCTAAACCAGTTGGAACAAGTTATCCTTTAAAAGTAAAATTGGATACTATCAGTGATTCTAGCAGTGAAGTTTTAAATGAAATTAAAGTATTAGAAGATGAAATTTCAAAACAACAAATTGTTGGAAATAGTATAAAATCTAAAATTTTCAGTTTTAACGGCGAGAATTTGAAAGCAGGCTTTGAAAACGATAACTTTAAAATATTGCATGATGATTATTTTGAAATAAAACCACTACTTGCACAAAAATATTCAGGATTTAATGCAACCGTTGTGATTTCATACAAAAATGGTCAACCAAGTGTTGAAACAGAAAGTGGAGATACTGGTGAAATATTCTTTGCTAAAAACAATTACGCTAAAAAATATAGTTTAAGTTTTGGTGGAGATTTCTATATTCAAACTGATATTAATAATCCAGTTCCTGTTTACACTGCGGAAGAATTTGTTTTAATGAAAGAAAACGCAAACTATATTTTAATGAATGATATTGTGTTAAAACAAGACAAAAATGTACAAGAATTAGAAAATGGTTATAAACTAATGGACGCTAAATTTAACAGTTTAGACGGAAATGGTTACAAAGTTGTTGTAAAACATTTAGATGTGGATTTAACAAGCAGTGAAAATGGCGAATATTATTTTGGACTATTTAAAGAAAGCGGAAATGATACAATTATTAAAAATTTACAAGTGTCATATAATCTTGAAAATATTAATGATGAAAACGATGTTGTAAGTTCGGGGAATGTATTAAATTTAACAAATATTTCAAATCTTACTTTTGGCGCTTTATGTGCGGTTAATAATGGCTTAATTTACAATTGTGATGTTTTAGGCTTAAAAATTAACGGATATGACGAAATTTTAAATATTAATGTTTCAAATATCGTGGGTGACGAGCAAACCTCTGCTCTTATCGGCGGAATGGTTGGAAGAAATAATGGCGTAATCACAAACAGTTTAACAGAACTAAAAATTTGTGTAAATAAAGGTTTTGTTGGTGGTGTTGTTGGCGAAAATAACGGTTCAATCAGTTCGGTTGTGTACAAAAACATAATTATTAAAAATCTTGGTGAAGATGAAAATAGTTCTCGCACTGCAGGATTTAGTTATATTAACACTGGGAACATTAAGTTTAGTTCCGTTAGTGGTGATGAGAACTTTAAAGATAATGGTAGATTTTTATGTGATCCAACTTTATCAGATTATGCAATCACTGCTTCAACTTCGGTTTCTGGATTTGTGTTTAATAACACAGGCACGATTGAAGATTGTTATGCAAATTTAAGTATAACAAGCCAAAGTTATTCGGGCGGATTTGTATTTGCAAATTCGGGTAATATTACAAGAAGTTATGCAGCAACTTTAAACGAAAAAGAAAACAATATTGCACACAGTCCTTTTATTGCAACAAAAGATAGTTTTGACGAAGATGTTATGAAAACTAAAATCGTTGATTGCTATTATTTGAATATAAATAAAAGTTCGATTAATGATAATATCGTTACAGGGCTTGATATTCAAAAGTTTAAAGACGATTATTATCTAACAAACTTTATTTTAGGAAATGAAGATTCTGTTTGGAAATATGAAGAAGGGTATGACCTTCCAATTCTTGTGGAAGCAAACAATAAAGCTTTTAGCAGACGTTATTTATACAGCACACAAGAAACACCTGATGGTGGAATTAAATATTCTTATATTTATCAAGATGGTTATTATGCGGGAAGCAAAAACAACCCTATAATAATTTCTAATGAAGAAGAGTTTATTGAATATTTCTCTTTAACTAATAAAACAAACAGTCAATATTACAGACTTGTAAACAATATTAATTTCAGCGATTATGCTTCACTTCCTACTTATAATTATATTTTTAGCGGAAAACTTGATGGAAATGGACTTGAAATATCAAATTTAAGTGTTTCAGCACCTTCAAACTTTAATGGACAATCATTCGGACTTTTCGCAAAAATTGAAAAGACTAATAATAGTTTTACTCCTACTGTTAAAAATTTAACAATAAAACCAATAGAAGTTTATGCTAATAATGTAAGTTTTGTTGGCAGTTTGGCGGGTATTGTTAAAGATGCAAACATTGTAAATATTAATGTAGAATCTAATAATGTTATTGTTCAAGGAAGAAATGTTGTTGGTGGAATAGTTGGCCTTGTGTATGGAAATTCTAACTTGATTAATTTAAACAGTAATGTTTCTGTAAACTCTAACTATTCAAATTCAGAAGAAATTTCAGATGGATTTAATTTGTTTGCAAGTTACTATGACGAAAACAATAATTTTGTTAGTAATTACGAAAAAGTTTCGTATGCGGGTAGTATTTGCGGGATTGTTGACACGGATAAAACTGATGACAAAAATGAAAGAGTTAGAAATGTTAAAGTTTTAGGCTCTGCAAAATCTATTGCGTCATTTGCAGGACTAGCATTCGGACTTGTTTGTGAAAATAGTGGCGTTGATAATGTTAGCGTTGAAGTTTCAAACAACAATTATTTAAACTCAAATTACGCAAGTGGGCTTGTTTGTGGAGAAAACCGTGGATATATTTCTCGTTGTCAAACAAGTTTAAGTGGAACAATTTCACAAAAATTATTTAGAAATAAATCTAAATTTATTGGCGGAATTGTTGGTTTTAACAATAATGGTACAATTGTAAATTCTATAAGCACAGTAAACATTATTGGAACAAATGACACAATTTCTGCGGGTGGCGTTGTTGGACTTTCGGTTGGCGGAGCAATAAGTAGTGTGGTTGCTTCTTGTGATGTTTGGTCAAGCAAGGTCGTTGGCGGAATTGTTGGTTTTGTGGCAAGAAGAGATATGCTTGAAGGTGTTAAAGATGAATTTAACATTGTTAATTTATCTGTTACAACTTCCTTGGGTGAAGAAATAAATGTTGTTAAAACAAATAATATAATGTATATTGCAAATTGTGTTGCAATAAATAATTTTGGTGAAAATACATTAAAATATATTAATATTAATGATAATTCTCATGTTGTTGGGGCAATTATTGGTGCGGCTCATAACACTCCTGTTGTGGAAGAAGGTCAAATTTCTATTGCAACAAAAAATAGTTATATAATGCATGAAAATTATTATAAAAAATTAGTTTTAAAAGTTTCGGAAGAAGAGAAATATTCACTTCAAGATTTTGGAGTAAATAATGTAGGTTCTTTTGATATCAGCGGAATTGAAAAAAATAGAAATCCAAAAACTCCATGTGCTAGCGGGTTAGATGTTGTATCTAGCAAGGCTTTTAAAAATTGGAGTAAAAATGTGTTTGAGATTATTTCGTCAAACGAAATTAATTCAACAAATCTTCCAAAATTAAAATCTAATAATAATATTAACACTAAAAATTTAGAAGGTGATGGAACTTATCAAAATCCTTATCTTGTAAATTCTATTAAATCTATTAATGATTTAGCAAGTATTGTAAATAGTGGAGAAAAAACAAATATATTTGTTAATGTTACCGATAATATTGAAGCAACAGGTAAAGAATTTACTTCAATAGGAACAAGTTTAAATAAGTTTAATGGAACTTTTAACGGAAATGATTATTTCATTAATGGTTTAACATATTTTAATGTTGATAAATATTACAATTCAAATCAATTTGGTTTGTTTGGTTATGTTTCAAGAGAATCAAATATTCAAAACATTAATGTTGTTGCAAACTTTGTAATAAATTATATTCAACCATTAAATAATAGTTCTTCAATCACTTCTACTGGTATAATTGCAGGCTTTAATGAAGGTTTTATTGCAAATAGTAATTCTTTTGGCGGAATGATTTTAACTTTAAAAAATATTACAAGTAAATTAACAACAAATTATATTGGCGGAATAAGTGGAGTGAATGCAGGACTTGGTGATGCGGGAATATTAAATTGTAATAACTATGCTACAATTTACTTTACAGTTAATGATACTGAAAATTCTACAACTTCGTTAATGGAAAATGTTAATGTTTATGCAGGATTTATTGCGGGTGCTAATATTAATAAGGCGATAATAAATAAATCGGAAAATAAAGCGTTGGCGGCACTTGATATTAACAAAGGTTCTGGAAATGATAATAACTATACTTTAATTGTTATTAACAATAAACTTAAAGAATCTTGCAAAAACTTTGTAAATTCTATTGCGGGTTTTGTAGCAAGCACTTCAAAAGTTTATGGAACCAATACTAAAACTGAAAATATTTATGATTTTAGTTATGGTCATTAAATTGATAAAAAACTCCTAATTTTAGGAGTTTTTTTAATGTTTTTTTAATCTTTTTATTTTAATTTATATTTTTTATCTTTTTGTAGTTTAGTTTAGTTTAGTTTAGTTTAGTTTAGTTTAGTTTAGTTTAGTTTAAATATAACCAATTTGATTTAAACTAAACTAAACTAA
>DLSG01000015.1 GCA_002501285.1 Christensenella sp. UBA7868
TTAACAACTCAAAACGGAGCAGTGTTAAATTACTACGCTAAACGCCAAGTTAAAACTTATACAATAACATACATCTTAAACGGCGCAAGTTACAAAACAGAAACTGTAACTTACGGAACCGCAAAAGCATTACTTTCAAAAAGCGAAGTTTGCAAAGACAAGAACTTTAAAGAATCAATCTATTCTTTCTATGGTTGGTTTACAACAAACCCAGCAGGACAAGGAGATTTAAGAAATCTTTCAACAATTTCAAGTTTAGATAAAACTAATGTAAACAATACTACAGTTTACGGAAGATTGTTTAAAACAAGAGCAACAGGTGAAGAAGGTTACAGTGATTCAAAAATAGTGATAAATGTAAACCTAGACGGAAAACTAAACTCTAGTGAAAGTTACGGAATTGTGTTAGTTGAATATTTTGACAGCGAACTTGGCTATACAAGAAACTTTAGTTTCATGTTGACAAGCGGAACGATAACCCTTGACGGATTAAAATATGCCGATGTAAAGATAACAATTCAAACAAACATTAAAGCAAAAGCAGACAAAGAAGTTGTTATGATTTCAACTTCGTATAAGTCAAGCGCAAGTGTTACTTTCAATATTACAAAAGTAAACTACAACGGATATGTCGATTTGGGTAGTGTTTAGAAAAATAAAAATAAAAAAATAACCATCAAATCTAATTTTTTAATAATAAAAGTTTAATCTAATATATATGTTATATTATAAATATAAATTATAGATATATAACATATATAAATTGGTTAAATTTTGAAAAATGCGGTAAAAATTTCTTATCGCATTTTTTTATTCAAATTTGCAATATCAAAAAAACGTGGAGCACTAAAAATAACAAAATAATAAAAACAAAAAATAAGACAAAATTTGATAAAAACAAAAAAATTTCTTTTACTTACAAATTTTTAAAAAAAGTTATAATTTTTTAAAGGAGTTTTTTATGGAAAAAGTAAAGAAAGAAAATTATAAAATTGTGTTAAAATATCTATTATTTTTAGCCTTATTTTTTATTTTGTCGTTTGCGGAAATTAATTTTGCAATAAAACCTTTTTTAGTGGCTTTTTTGTTTAGTTTAGTGTGGTGCAATCAAAATCCATTAATTATAAGTTTAATGTATGTAGGAGTTAATTTAATAGTAAACCCATTTTCAGTAGGGCTTCTAGTTTCAAGTGTTTTTTGTTGCTTTGTGTTAATTTCTTTATATTACATTCATAAAAAATTTAAAAAACCAATAAACAGATACATATATCTTTTATATTGTCTTTTCAGTCAAATTGCCTTCTTATATTACAGTTTTACCACACCTGAAAGTTTAATTAATGCAATAATAAGTGTGTTTGTAAGTTTAATTTTATTAATTTGTTATAACATATTTTTTTCAAGCGTGTTTGTAAAAGGATTTTCTTCGGTTTTTACAATTAACGAAATCTTTTCTTGTTGTGTATTTTTAATAAGTTTAAGCGTTGGAATAAGCAGTTTTAATGTTTTTGGAATTGAATTTATAAAAGTTTTTGCGGTATTTTTAATTTTGCTTTCACTTTTCACTCTTGGTGGAAAATCAAGTTTTGTTGTCGCCATTTCTGTGGGAATAGGAAGTGCTCTTCAATCTTACAGTCTAACCTTAATCGCCGTCTTTTGTATATTTTCGGGTTTAGCACTTTGCTTTGAAAAAAGTAATAAATATTTTGCAAGCCTTGCAATTTTATTGATTGACATATTTTTAGGACTTTATTTGAAAATTTATGAAGTTTATAATATTTACTCTGTAATTTCAATAGTGCTTGGTTGTTTAGCGTTTATAGTTATTCCAAAACAATATTTAAACAATATTAAAGAAATTTTTGGAAGTTTTAATTCAAGTTTGTTATACAGAAATTTAATTAACAGCACAAAAGACAGTATGGTTAGACGATTAAGTGAAATTAGTGAAGTGTTTTTAGATATGGAAATAAATTTTAAAAACATGGTTAAAGGAAATCTTCCAAAAGAAGAAGCAAAACAACTTTTGATTAATGAACTATGCAGTAAAGTTTGCAGTGATTGTAAAGAAAAACATAAATGTTTAAGGCAAGAAGGACAAGAGGCCATGAAAGCGTTTGATATGATGCTTAATAAAGGTTTTGAAAAAGGAAAAGTGACCCTGCTTGATATTCCAGTTGCTTTAAGTGGAAGATGTAATAGAAGTGCAAACATTATCAGTGCATTAAACGGACTTATAAACAGTTACAAGCAATATTCATTTATGATTTCAAGTCAAGACACAAGCAAAATTTTAATTGGCGAACAAATGGGCGGAGTTAGCAAACTCCTTAAAGGTTTGATTGATGACACTTCAAATAACTTTAATTTTGATTTAACGCAAGAAACAACGATAAAAGAAGAATTAAAATTTTTACACATTAATTGCAGTGATGTAATTAGTTTTGTTAAAGACGGATTTTATAATATGACATTGGTTATTAGAAAAACTGATTATAACAAGCAAGAAATAGAAAAATTAATTTCTAAAATTGTAAAAGCAAACATGAAAATAACAAGCGAAAATTCGCTAAACAGTAATTTTGATGTTATTCAAATTAAAAACGCACCCCATTATGACGCAATTTTTGGAGTATCAGGTATTACAAAAGATAACAGCGAAATTAGTGGTGACACTTATTCGTTTATAAAGATTGATGACGATAAAATTCTGATTGCGGTTAGTGACGGAATGGGTAGTGGTGAAAACGCCCAGCATTTAAGCGAAGTTAGTTTAAATTTAATTGAAAACTTTTATAAAGCAGGTTTTGAAAATGAAATTATATTAAATAGTGTAAATAAACTTTTAACAATTAACAGTGAAGAGTGTTTTAGCGCGCTAGATATTTGTGTTGTAGATTTAAAAAAGGAACTTATTGATTTTATTAAACTAGGTGCGCCTGTTGGTTTTGTAAAAAAAGATAACGACACCGAAATTATTGAAAGTGGAAGTCTGCCAATTGGAATTTTAGAAGAAATTTCTCCAGTTGTTACAAAAAAGATAATAACAGGAAATGAAATTTTAATTTTAGTGTCTGACGGAGTAATAGAAAGTTTTAGGGGAGAAGAAAATTTAAAAAACTATATTAATAGTTTGTCGCTTTTAAATCCTCAACAGATTTCAGAAGAGATTATAAATAATTGTAAACAAAATGAAATTTTAGATGATTGCACTTGCATTGCTTTAAGAATTTTTGAAATTGTGGAATAAAAAAAGAATTTATCATAAATAAAATAAAAAAAATATAATAAAATAGAGAAATATTAAATCTCTATTTTTTATTGCTATTAAAAAATATTTAAAAATTTAACAAATAAAAACATTTAAAAAAGAAAATTTGTATTGCAAATTAAATTATATTAGTGTATAATAATTTTTAGAGGTATAAGAAAATGCAAAGTGTAATTAAAACAATAAATAAGTATAAAATGTTTAAGCATGGCGATGTTGTTGGTGTTGCTGTTTCTGGTGGAATTGACAGCATGAGTTTGCTTCATTTTTTAAATAGTATTAAAGATGAATATGATATTGAAATTGTGGCTATTAATGTTGACCATTCAATAAGAGAAAACAGTGCAAAAGACACATTATTTGTTCAAAATTATTGCAATGAAAACCATATTCGTTTTTACAAATTTAAAATTGATAGTGTTAAAATTGCAAGCGAAAATAAAATGTGTTTGGAAGAAGCCGCAAGAAAAGGAAGATATGGTGTTTTTGATAGCCTTCTTTCAAGAGGAATTGTAGATAAAATTTGTTTAGGACACCATATTCAAGACCAAGCCGAAACAATTTTATTAAACATTTTTAGAGGGGCAGGATTAAATGGTGCAAAAGGTATGGACGCAGTTAGAGATAACTATTTAAGACCAATGCTTAACACAACAAAACTTGAAATCACTCAATATGCTGGGGCAAATGAAATTCCTTATGTAGAAGATGATACAAATTTTGATGAAACATATTCAAGAAATTTTTTAAGAAATGTTATTATGCCAAAACTTCGTTTAAAATGGACAAATATTGATAAAAACCTTGTAGATTTTGGAAATATTTGTAAAGAAGACGACGAATATATAAAATCACAAATGTTCTTTGACGGGGTTATTGAAGAAGAAAATCTTGTTAGAATACCTTTAAGTTATTTTATTTATCCAGGCCCTGTTGTAAATAGATTAATTTTAAAAGAATTAGATTATTTAAACGCCTCAAAAGATATTGAAAAGAAACATATCTCTATTATTAAAAGCATGGCAAAAGAAGCGGAAAACGGCGTTAAAATAAATCTTCCAAACAACTTAACTGTTCATAAAGAATATGACTTTATTGCAATTACGGTAAAAAAACCAAAACCAAAACTTGAAGAAACAAACTTTAAACTTGGTTCGTTTAACTTAATTAATTTTGGAACTTTAACGGTTAGAAAAACAAGTAAAATTGAACTTGTTGAAAACGCTCATTTAATAGACAGTGAAAAACTTCCAAGTGGTTGCGTAATCAGAACACGAAAAGACGGCGATATGTTTACTAAATTTAATGGCGGAACTAAAAAACTTAAAGATTATTTTATTGACAAAAAAATTCCACAACGATTAAGAAGTGAAATTCCTTTAATCTGTAAAGATAACGAAGTGTATTGTATTTTAGGTGTTGAAATTTCTGATAAAGTAAAAACAGATGAAAACACAAAAAGCGCTTATATTTTAAGTTATAAAAAAGATGCTAAAAATTAATAATAAAAAAAGAATTAAGATTTTGTCTTAATTCTTTTTTATTTAATCAAATTAATCAAATTAATCATAATTTTTAAATCACTTATTTAATTGTAATCATTTATAATGAAATAATAACATTGTTAATTTTTATCAAATGTATTATCGTCTAATTTAGATTTGTTTTTCAATTTTTCAAGAAAACCATTTTGTTTTAATCCAGCAATTATACTAATATATTTAACTAAATCGTTTTCAGTTAAAACATAATCTAATTTAACATTATCAAAAAATTCTTTTTTAGTAATTTTTGAAAAATCAAGGTTGATTTCTTGGTCAATAAAATTTTCAATTAAATTATGTTTGTCAATTTCAAGAGAAGTAAAATCAAACGCAATATCCCATTTTTTGTTCATTTTAATGTAATTTGCAAATTCTTGTTTTGTAACAACATGATTAGAAATGTTTAATAAATCTTTGTAAAGTACAACAAGAAGAGCGTTTTTCGTATAATTTTTTTCAATAAAAGTTTTAAAATAAGATAGAACTTCTTCATTATGATAAACATAAAAACTTCTTAAAAATAGACCTAAATTTTGTGCTAGATGAATGATAATTTCATTGCTTGAATGTTTTGCTTCTCTTATAAGCAAGTCTTTTATTTTAAAAAATAATTTTTGTTGTTTGTCGCAAATCACAGGAATTAATTCACTTTCATAACTTAATCTTAATTTACTTAAAGATGCTTTATAGGAAAAATAAGTTTTTTCTATGTTTGATGTGTACATTTTAAGAAGAACAGAGTCAAGTGAAGTTTTTTCATTTGAAGCGGCAGTATTCAATAAATCTAAAACAAAATTGTAAGCAAAATTATTTGCTAAAATTTCATGTTCATTTAAGTGGTAAAAGCAGGCTTGATGTACAGGTTCGGTAATTCCAAGAGCACTTAAAAGATTGGTGTTGAAAGGATAGACCTTTTCTCCACTATTATTGCCAATTTTTCTAACAATTTTAGAATTTTCTTGATTTACAGCAAAATGTTTAAGTTCGTGGGCTATAATAACCATATCAAAAAATACATTATTTTTATTTCCACAAAATATATCATAAGGAAGATGAAGTTGATTTTTTTCATTCAAATATCCATGAACAAGTTGTTCGTTCACAACTTTTCCTAAATTATAATCGAAATAGACATCAATATTATCAATATTAAGTTTATTAAGAGTAAGAGCAATAAAATTTGACAAAAACTCATCAATTGTATTTTTGCTTAAATTTTTAGTTCCTGTTACATTGCTTTTAAGTTTATAGAAAACCAAATCTTTTAAATTTTCATAAAAAAAATCAATATTTCCACCTTTTTTAATATTTTTCCAAAAGCGTTTTTGTTCTAAACTTGTATTCTTTTCTTTCATATAATTATTATAAATCAATATTTTATATATGTCAATAGCGATTATTTTTAACATTTTAATGAAAATTTTAATAGAATAAAATATTCTCGCAAAAATTAGCCTTTACAAATTTATTAAAAAATAAGCAAAAAACGATTAAATTAAAATAAAAAAAAGAGAAAATTTTTAAAAAATAAAAAAAGTTTAAAAATTTTTAAAAACTTTTAAAAAATCGTTGACAAGGTTTTGTTTTTGTGTTAGAATACAAGAGCATAAAAAACCGAGAAGGTAGAAAATGCGAGAACGAATGAAACTAAATAGGTAAGTACAAAAGTTTCTTGTCAATTAAAAAAGAGTAATAGAAACAATTTACAAGTCAGTAAATTGAGACTAGGACACAAACTAAACGTAACGAAGTCACGGAAGTGACTGAAATAAAAAAATAAACGTGAGAGTTTGATCCTGGCTCAGGATGGACGCTGGCGGCGTGCTTAACACATGC
>DLSG01000101.1:0-714 GCA_002501285.1 Christensenella sp. UBA7868
TTATTTATTTATTTATTTATTTATTTATTTATTTATTTTTTAGATTTTGTATATATTTTTATTTTAATCAGTTAAAATCATAGAAGTTTTTTTTATTATTTTTTAATCTAGTTTAGTTTAGTTTAGTTTAAAAGTTTAATTTAAAATAGAAGAGAGTTTTTTATAAAATTCATATTCTTCTTTTTTAGATTCAATAAGTTTATTTAATGTTTCTTTTGATATGTCTTTATAACGTCCTTCATTTAAAATAAAATTTTCAAGAAGCGAAAAGTCGGGCGTGCTGTCTAGGGTTAATTTTCCATTTTCATAACTAATTAAGTTAAAATAGCCACTTTTAACCGCATTTTGAGAAATAGCAAAAGAATTTTTCATATCAATTTTATGATTAATGCAAGGAGTGTATGCAACAATAACACTAGGGCCATTGTGATTAACGGCTTCTTTAAATGCTTTTATGCACTGGTTTCTGTTTGCGGAAAAATCTACTTTGTAAAAATTTATGTTTTTATATTGAAATAAACTTAAAAATAAATCTTTTTTTAGTGTTTGTTTTTCTGATGTGTATTTTGTTTTAGCGCCAATATTAGTGGCTTTGCTTGTTTGTCCACCAGTGTTGGAATAAACCTCGTTGTCTAAAATTAAAATATTTACATTTTTGTTCATGGATATAACTTGATCAAGACCACCAAAGTCTATGTCATAAGCCCAGCCATC
>DLSG01000101.1:721-4345 GCA_002501285.1 Christensenella sp. UBA7868
GTTTAAATTAGCATATTTTTCAATTTCGTTTCTAGGAGTTTCATTCAAAAGAGTGCGATAAATATTTTGACACTCATCAAAGTTATCAATATTATTTAAAAATTTAGTTAAATTTTCTTTGTATATTTCACTAAAATCATTAATATTTTCTTTAATTTTTTCTATAAAATTATTTCTTGCATTTTCAAATCCAGTAGTAAGTCCATAGCCAAATTCAGCATTATCTTCAAATAAATTGCTTATAAAACTTGTTCCAAATTTGTTTTTATCAAGTTTAAATGGCGAACAATTTATTCCACCATTATAAATTGACGAACAACCTGTTGCATTAATAATGTTTAATTTAGAGCCAAATAAAAAGCCAAGAAGTTTGTAGTACATAATTTCCATACAACCAGTGCATGAAGAATTGCAACTATAATAATTTTCATCACTAATTAAATTGTTTATTTTTTCGCCTTTAAGGCTTAAAAAATATTCTTTATTATTGTCTTTAAAGTTTGATAATATTAGCGCTTTTGATGGGCAAATTTGAGTGCAGTTCCCACAACCAGTGCAAAGGCTTGGGTCTATAAGCAAACAAAAACTTGTGCCGTTTTTATTGTCTATATATTTAAACGAAGTTGGGGCATTTTTTAAGTCTTCGGTTCTTACTTTTTTTATTTTTATTGCATTATGTGGGCAAATTTGAGCACAATTTGTGCATTTTATACACTTATTTTCTTGCCAAACCGCTAAATCTTTACAAAAAGATGAAAAAGTGTTCACATTTTCAAATTCACCATTTGCTTTAAAAAAGGATACGGGAAGATTGTTATTGTCTAAAAATTTATCTTCTATTTTTTTGCTTTTTAAATTTGGGGGCATAGTAAATAAATTAACATAATTTTTAACATCTTTTAAATAACCAAAATTATTGTTAAATTTTTGACCAGATTCTTTAATTAAATTTTCGATTAAAATATCCTTATTTTTATCGCACGAAATATTAATAAAAGCGGCCAACATTATTAAATTTATTTTGTTACCAAGATTATATTCTTTTGCTAATTTTGTTGCGGGAACAAAATAGACTTTACAATTATTTGAGGCTAGCTCATATTTTGAATAATCTGATAAATTTTCTAATAGATTTTCATCGGAATTTACTAAAACAACGCAGTTTTGTTTGATTGATTTTAATAAATCGTAAGAATTTAAAAGTTCAAGATTAGAAATTGAAATATGATCAAAATGAGTTTCTTTATAATTTATTTCAAAATTTGATTCACTTTCAAAAACTTGACTTTCAGTTAAATTTCCGCTTTTTTTACTGTCGTAATAACTATTTTCACAAACATATTTATTAAAAGAGTTGAAGATTAATTTTGCATACATTTTGCTTGCACTAACACTTCCATCATTTCCAACGCCATAAAAACAAATTTTTTTAATTTCATCATCAAAAGTACTTTTATCTAATGGAAGGGAAGAATGATTTTCATTGTCAATAATTCCAACATTAAAATTGTTTTTCATGTTTGTTGACATATTTTCAAAAACGGAACTTGCATGGTTTAAATTAAATTCTTTTCCGCCAAGCCCATAAGTTCCACACAAAATTTTTATATTTTTTTCTTGCAAACACGCTATAACGTTTTTTGCAAGCACACCCAAATTTCCACCCATTTTGCTTCTATCCAAAACGGTTAAAACTTTGCAAGAAGTTGGAATAACTTTTAAAAATTCAGTTTTAACAAATGGACTTAACAAATTAACTCCAATCACACCATAATCTTTTGGTAAGTATTTTAAACAAGATTTTAAAGTTTCAACGCTACTTCCCATTGAAACAACAATTTTTGTTGCATTTTTGCTTCCAAAATATTCAAATATGCTATATTTTCTTCCTGTTTCTTTATAAAACTCTTCAAAGCAATCATTTAAAAATTTAGGAACCATTTTATAATATTTTTCAATGGCTTCTCGGTTTTGATAATAGATGTCTGGGTTTTGATTTGTGCCTAATGTTTTTGGCGTGCTTGGGCTTAAAATAGAATTTTTGAAATTATAGAACTCGGAATAGGGGAATAAATTTTTTATTTGGTCGTCTGTTAATTTTTCAATTACGCTGTTTTTATGAGAAGTGATAAATCCGTCAAAAAAATGTAAAACTGGTATTTTACTTTTTAAAGTAAGCATATGTGAAATCATGCAAAAATCTTGTGCTTTTTGCGTGTTTGAAGAACATAGCATACTAAAACCAGTGTTTACCGCACTGTAAATATCGCTATGGTCACAAAAAATGTTTAAAGCGTGTGTTGACAAACTTCGGGAAGCAACATTTAGCACAAAAGGCTTTAAACTTGACGCCATTTTATACATATTGGGTATCATAAGCAATAACCCTTGACTTGAAGTAAATGTTGTGGAGTAACTTCCGCCAAAAAGGGCACCGCTTGCACTGGAAATTGCACCCGTTTCGCTTTGCATAACATCAGTTTTTGGAACGCTATTAAAAATATTTGGAATTTTTTTGTCGCATAGTTTAGCGTATTCTTCACCCATAGTACTTGAAGGGGTGATAGGATAAATTGCCGCATATTCGGTGAGTTTATGGCTTATGTTCGCTACAATTAAATTTGCATCTGTTAAAATTTTCATAATAATCCTTTATATATAACTTTCATTAAAATTATGTTCAATAAAATATATTTAATAATATATAGTATTATAATTAACACACGAAAAAATGTCAATTTTTTATTTTAAGTTGAAATTTTTTGACCTAATTTGATATAATAGAAACATGAAAGATTTAAAGGTTAAAAGAAATATTAAAATAGAATTCTCATATAATGGGCAAGAGTATTATGGGCTTCAAAAACAAAAGGACAAAATAACTGTTCAAGGTGAAATTGAAAAAGCACTAAAAACTTTATTTGGACAAGATATTTCTATTAATCTTGCGGGAAGAACAGACAGGGGTGTGAGTGCCCAAAATATGGTTGCAAATTTTTTTATTAGTTTCGATATTCCTGTCGATAAAATTAGTTTTGCGTTAAATCCTCTTCTTCCTGGAAACATTAGAATTTTAAAAAGTTGCGAAGTTGAAAAAAATTTTCATGCAAGATTTAGTGCAAAACAAAAAACTTATTGTTATAGTTTATATTCAAGTCAATTTGAACTTCCGTTGTTTCCATTTGAAACTTGGGTTAAATTTGATTTAGATTTTTGTAAAATGAAGAAAGCAATAAAATATTTAAAAGGAAAGCAAGATTTTTCAAGTTTTGTAACCAATTCAAAACAATATGAAAGTTTGGTGAGAACTATTAAAAAAGTGAAAATTGAAAAAAAAGAAATTGCGGGATTTAATCACTATTACTTTTATTTTACGGGTGATGGGTTTATGTACAATCAAGTTAGAAACATGGTTGGAACAATAGTGAGTGTTGGTTTACATAAAATTAAACCAATTGATATGAAAAAAATTATTTTATCTAAAAACAGATGTAATGCAGGTTCGTGTTTTCCAGCAAAGGGTTTAACTTTATTAAGCGTGGAATATTAAGTAAAAAACAAAAAATTAATTAAATTTAATAAATGTAAACAAAAAATCTTTTTAATTGTTTTTTAATTAATATT
>DLSG01000101.1:4390-7425 GCA_002501285.1 Christensenella sp. UBA7868
TACTTAATTACTTAATTACTTTATTTACTTTTTATTTTATTGTATAAAATTTTAAAACTTTAATATGATTAAACAAACATATATTAATAAAAAAATCTACTCAATTAGAGTAGATTTTTTGTTATTTTAGACAGATGGAAGTAAATCTTTAAGCCCTACTAATATATCTTTATAATAANNCTGTGGCTGTGTTATTAGAAAGTTCGGTTTGTTTTTCTGAAATATAATTTTCCATATTTGTTTTAGTGCTTGGGTCTGATATAGAAGTTAAATCAATTTCACCTAAAACATTTGACATAATTTCGTTTGTAAACGAAACAGGGAAGGAACCAGTGTTTTTGATTTTGTTTAAACTATTAGCCAAACTATCAATTGTTTCGTCTGTAATATTAGNNAGTCAAGATTTTTTAAACTGTCAATTTCACTATTTATTGTTTCTAAACTATCAAGTAATTTATCTAATGTGTTGTTTTCAATGATAAAATCTTTTGCTTTTGTTAAAGCGTCCTTTATTCCGTGTTCAGTGGAAATTGAGTCAAGTGCTGTGTTAATAGCGTAGGTTATAGCACCTTTTTCAACGCAATTTGTTAAAGTTTCGTTTGGTTTTCTGTTGTTTAATCTATAAATAACATCATCGTATAATTCGCTATTTTCAGCATCAAGATTTTTAGAAATAGTAAACACTTCGGTTAAAAGTGGTTGCATTTTTTTGCCATAAATTTTACTGTTTTGATTTTGTTCAACATCGTCAAATTTATTGCACAAACTTATTAAAACTTTTGCTTTTTCTGTGTCGCTTTCAGGAAGTGGTGTGTCTTTAAATTTTAAAATTTCTTTAATTAAAGGACTGATTGCAGTAAGTTCGTTTTCCCAATCAACTTTGGTTTGATTTGCTTCTGTTAAATCTGCATCTGTTATTTTTAAAATTTCAAGAGCAGAACTATAATCAGTTAAAGATGATTTTGATGTTTCAAGCATATCATTGTAAATAGGTCTTATTTCATCGCCAAATAGTGTAGTAAGTTCAAGTTTGTTAAACATTCTTCCAAGCGTTGTTAAGTCAAGAGTATTTATATCTACGCCTTCTAGTTTGATTTTGTCGTAAAAATCACTTAAATCGTCAAATGTTTCTGAAATTTTTTCAAGTTCGTCTGTCCAGTTAGTTACACTAGAAATGTTGTTTATAACACCTGTTAAATCAACAGGAAGGGAAGAAGTGAAATTTGTTGCTTTTGTTTGAACAAATTCTACTAAATCTTGGTATTGAACATTAGTTAAAACTTCAGGGTCTTTAATTGAATCTAAAATTTTTCCAATATAACTAAAAGAATTTTTTGTACAATAAAGGCTACTTTCTAATTCTAATGTTTTTACAGTTTCAATAGCGTTTTCTATTGCATTTGAAATAAAACTTGACGCTTTTTCTTTTGTTATATCGTTTGAAGAATAAGGACTATCAATTGCTTTAAACACGCCTGTAAACAAACTATCAACAAAAGTTGGAGACATATCTTTTATAAATTGAATGTTGCAAAGTTTTGTAGAAATGTCGTGAGCAAAAGTGGTGTTTGTGTTTTTAATTAGATTTACATAATCTTTTGTTGTAAGAGATGTTTCAGTTTTTATTGAATTATAAACAGGTGTTAAAATTCCATTGTCATTTGTTGTTTTTAAAATATCGGTTATACTTAATAAAACATCTTTAACAAAAGTAAAATCATATTCTTGAAGAGTTATTAGCGCTTGCTCAACGATATAGTTTTTAATTTCGTCTTTTTTAATATCGTCAGGAATTTGAATAGGGAAGTCTGGGTCATTTAAAATGCTGTCAACTACAATAGGGAAAACAGTGTTTCCAACAGCGGTTAAAAACTTAACATTGAACACTTTGTTAATAGTGTCGTCTGTTTTAGTTAAAACATCAGTCATTTCAGTTTGAGTTAATGTTTCTTTGCTTAATAGGTTATAAATATCAACATAATTAGCATAAACATTAGCCAAATTTGTTATATCATCTAAAAGTCTAACTTCTGTGCCGTTAATTTTTGTTCTAGTAAGCGAATTGAACGCTCTTCCACCAATTGCTTCAAAGCCAATAATTCTTGTTACATTTATAGCGACATTCCCTTTATAAGCAGAAATGATAATTTCGCTTGTATCTTTTCCAACTAAACTTTCAAGCAATGATTTGCTTTCATTTTCTTCGCCACTATCATCATCTTCGCCTTCTGCGTAAAGAACAATAGAAGAACCAGAGTCTGTCATTTTAATTTCATCAAGTTTTATAAGAGCACTGCCTAAACCATATATAGGAATCATGGTGGCGAAAACGGCTATTAAGCCAATAACAATTCCGCAAGCCATTCCTAAAAGTCTGCGTTTTTTTGGTTTTATTTCTTTGCCTCGTGCGTCAACTTGTTTTTTCTTTCCTTTTGTGCAAAGATGAATAATTAAATTTATAGGAAGAGAAATAATAAACACAATTAATTTGATAGCCCAAAATAATACAACAAATATAAAAGGTGACGCAATTAAACTTGGAAGAGTTAATATAACATCTTTAAGTTCTGGGTGAGAAGTTATTGCGTTTGAAATTTCGGGGTTTGACTGAATAAGTTCGCACAAATAATCACCAAGCGTATTACAAGTAACACCATTTGCGGATAATCCAAAACTTGACAAATCCATTTGAAGAACAAGAGTTGTGATTGAACTTGTAATTATTATTAACAAAACGACCAAAACAAGGTTGTAAATTCCACTTATTAAGCCTTTTTTAAAACCTACTATCAGCCCATATAATGCACCGATAACGATAAATGCAAGCATTAATATACTTAAAACAAGGCTTAAAGTTCCTAAAACTTCCATAAAAAACTCCTAATATAATTTTTCCAATTTATAAATTAATTATAACAAATTTATTTATATATTAAAAGTAAATTGTTAAAAAAATATTAAAAACATTTTAAAAAAAACTTATAAAAAACAAATTAAGACTTTTGAAAAATATAAAAATTTTTAAATTTAAAATA
>DLSG01000101.1:7441-10750 GCA_002501285.1 Christensenella sp. UBA7868
CTTTAAATAAAAAATATTTCAATATTTTGCTTGACAAAAGGTTTAATTGGGTGTAAAATAAGCAAGTATTAAAATTTATTTTGAATTAGCCCCTTAAAATAAGTTGAAAAAGGATACAAAATAGTAGAAATAATAATAAAACTTTTGGAGGAATTATGAAATCATATATGGCAAATCCTTCAACAGTGGAAAGAAAATGGTATGTAATTGACGCAACAAATATCCCAATGGGAAGACTAGCAAGTCGAGTTGCTGCAATTCTTCGTGGTAAAAACAAACCTACATTCACTCCACATGTTGACACAGGGGATTATGTTATTGTTATTAACAGTGATAATGTTAAATTAACAGGTAAAAAATTAGAACAAAAAATGTATCGTCATCATACAGGTTGGATTGGTAATATGAAAGAAGAAAATTACGCTAAACTTATGAGCGAAAGAAGTGATTTTGCTATCACTTTAGCAGTAAAAGGAATGTTACCAAAATCTAATATGGGAAGAGAAATGCTAAAAAGATTATTTGTTTGCAAAGATGCAAATCATGGTCATGAAGCACAAAAACCAGAAACTTTAATTTTGAAGGAGGCAAATAGATAATGGCAGTTACTAAAAAAGCAAAAGCAGAAAAAACTCTAGCTCCTTTAAATGTTGGAAGAAGAAAATCTTCAGTTGCTCGTGTTAGAGTTACTAATGGTACAGGTAAAATTGTTATCAATAAAAAAGATTTAAACGAATATTTTACTCTTGACACATTAAAACAAATTGTTAAACAACCACTTGTTTTAACAAACACAACAGATAAAGTTGATGTTTTAGTAAATGTTTATGGTGGTGGCTTAACTGGTCAAGCTGGCGCTATTCGTCATGGTATTGCAAGAGGTCTTGTAAAACTAGATGAAACTTACAAACCAGAACTTAAAAAAGCGGGCTTCTTAACAAGAGATGCAAGAGTTAAAGAAAGAAAGAAATATGGCTTAAAGAAAGCAAGAAAAGCTCCTCAATTTAGCAAGAGATAGAGATTCAAAAACAACAATCTTTTATGGTTGTTGTTTTTTTATGTATTTTGAACAGCGATAAATAATTTAATTTATTTAAAAGATTTTAAGATTTTTATTTTATCTTATTTTATTTATTTTTAAATTAAATAAAAAATGGATTTATAATGTCAATTGTGGTATGACGGATTTTAATGCTTAAATTGATTAACGGTTAATTTAAAATAAAAGTAAAAAGAAAAATAAAAAATGCAATAAAATGTTTAGTAAAAATTTTCAAAGTTGTTATAATAAGTTTAGGAGAAAATTAATATGTATGATTGTATAATAATTGGTGGTGGGCCAAGTGGAATAACGGCAGGAATTTACGCAAAAAGAAGTGGGCTAAACGCGGTTATCATTGAAAAAAGCAATGTCGGTGGACAAGTTATAAACACTTATGAAATAAAAAATTTTCCGTCTTATGTAAATATTTCTGGGGCAGACTTTTGCATGAAACTTTACGAGCAAGCGGAGGCAAATGGGCTTGAAATTAAAAGTGAAGAAGTTGTTTCATGCTCCTTATCTGGAAGTGAAAAAGTTGTTAAAACCACAAATGGAGAATATCATGCAAAAACGGTGATTATTGCAACAGGAACTAAACCACGTTCTTTGGGGCTTTTGGGCGAAGAAAATTATGTCGGTAAAGGCATAAGTTATTGTGCGCTTTGTGACGGAAATTTCTTTAAAGATAAAGTTGTATGTGTTGTTGGTGGCGGAGATAGTGCTATGGAAGACGCAATTTATCTTGGCGGAATTTGCAAAAAAGTTTATGTTTTAAACCGAAGTGGTGTGCTTCGAGCACAACATATTTTGCAGGAAAGTTTGCAAAAAAATATTAAAGAAAATAAAAATATTGAATTAGTATTAAATAGTAAAATTACAAAACTTTATGGCGAAAAAAGTTTAAATGGGGTTGATGTTTTAATAGAAAATAATGAAAAACATTTAGATGTTGACGGATTGTTTTTAGCAATTGGAAGTGACCCAGACACTAAAATGTTTTCAGAAGAAGTTGAGATTGATTCACATGGATACATTTTGGTTGACAGAAATCAAAAAACAAATTTAGATGGTGTTTATGCTGGTGGAGATTGCACTCAAAAACTGATAAGACAAATTATTACGGCTGCAAGTGATGGCTCGGTTTGTGCAACAAATGTTAATAATTATTTAAAAAATTGTTAAATGTTTAAATATTAAATAATATGTAAATCTTTTTAAAAAAGGGACTTCAAAAAAGTTCTTTTTTTATTTATAAAAATTTTATTTGAAACACTTTTGTAACACTTTTTTATTTTGAAATAATAAATATTATTATGCTAAAAATTGCTAGTATTATTTGTAAAAATTAAATAAAAAAATTGCATAAAAAAATAGTAAAAATTTATCAAAAATTAAATTGAATTTGCTTTAAAATGTGATGCATTAAAGTCGATATTTTTAAAAAATTTAATAAGCAGAATTGTGATAAAATTTAAACGTAAAAAATAAAATGTATAAACACAAAAGTTAAAATTTTAAACAAATAAATAAAGATAAAAATTGAAAAAATAAGTTGAAAATTTATAAAAAAATTGCACAAAAAATATGGAAATTAAAGCATTAAAAAGGATAGCGTAAATGAAAATGTTTGAAAAAAATAAAATTGAAATTAGTAAAATATTAGATAGTGAAGAAGTTTTTAAAAAGATTGTTTTGGCGATAAAAAATTTAATGATGTCAAATGTTCATATCTCCAAACTGGGGGTTGGTGGCGAATACCATAAAAACTACTATGATATTGTGGAAGATGTTATAAATGATGATAAAAATCAAATTTTTTATGTAAAAAACATAACTTTTTCAAGTTTTGGCCAGTATATTAAGCAAAATATGTGCAATTATGGCATATATTTTCATTCAAAGAAAGATAGAATTTTTATAATAATTTTTTGCGGGAATGGATTTTTACTTGAAAAAAATCAACAAAACTTTATTGAAAAATTTGTTTCTACAAATTAAATTTATGTTTTTGTTTGCTTTTTTAATGTAATTTGTTATAAACTTTTTATAGCTTTATTATTTCTTTTAAATTTATTAATTTTTTAGTTTAAAATATTAAATTAATTAGGTTAAAAAATATTAAAATTAAAAGATAAATTAGGTAAAAAATATTTTATAAAAAACAAAAAAAGTAAATAAAAATTTTTATAAAATTAAACAAAATAAATTAACTAAAATTAAATAAAAAGTTTTTTAAAACTATAAAGAAAAAGACTAAAAAAAGACTA
>DLSG01000101.1:10791-16452 GCA_002501285.1 Christensenella sp. UBA7868
ATTGGTTTGAAAAATTAAAGCCCGAATTTGAAAAAGATTATTTTAAAAATCTTCAAAAATTTTTAAATGAAGAATATAAAAATTATGAAATTTACCCAAAAGTCGAAAACATTTTTAATGCGTTAAATTTGGTTAAATTTGACGATGTTAAAGTTGTAATTTTAGGTCAAGACCCTTATCACGAACCAGGTCAAGCACATGGTCTTGCGTTCTCGGTTGAAAGCGGACTTTTGCCACCATCTCTTCAAAACATCTATAAAGAAATTTCAAGCGATCTAGGACTTGAAATGTCAAAAACAAACGGAAATTTGTCGGCATGGGCAAAGCAGGGAGTTTTGCTTTTGAACACAGTTTTAACGGTAAGACGTGGGCATGCAAATTCTCACAAAGATAAAGGTTGGGAAATTTTAACTACTAAAATTTTGGAACTTTTAAACAATCATTCTTCTCCAATCGTGTTTTTGCTTTGGGGAAGTCAGGCAAAAAAACTTGGCGAAAAAATTACAAATAAAAATCATTTGGTTTTAAGCACTGTTCACCCAAGTCCATTAAGTGCGTATGCGGGATTTTTTGGTTGTAAACATTTTTCAAAGACTAATGAATTTTTAATAAAATCTGGGCTTACTCCAATTAACTGGCAAATTTTATAGTAAATATATTTTGTCCAAAATTTTTTGTGCTTAATTTTTAATTTCGAATAGGCAGTGTTTTTAAGTTTGTTAATTTTTTATTTAAAAATAGATTTTATGCGTAAAAATTTTAAATACAATATTGATTTTTACTTTTTTGCGTGGTATAATAAAAAAAATTAGTTATCAGGAGTAAATTATGAGCGAAACAGTTTTAGCAATTATAATTTTATTAGTTTTTGTTGCTGTTGCTTTTGTTGTTTACTTTGTTATAAAAAATGCAGAAAAAAAACGAAGTGTTAAAAACAAAAAAGCAAAATTTGATGACAAACCAAGATTAAAGTTAAATTTACCATTTTTATCTCAAAGCGAAGTTAAATTTTTGGCAGTTTTTCAAAATTCACTTCCAAGTGAATATGTCGCTTTTCCAAAAGTCGTTATGAACACAATTGTTAAACCAGATGGTTCTCTTGTTGTTTTTAATGAAATTGAGCACAATATTCTAGATGTTGTTGTGTTTTTAAAAAGCAAAATGCAACCAGTTTGTGTTGTCGATTTAATCGACCCTTCAAAAGGTGATAAGTCTGCAACAAAATTTAGTGAATATGTTACAAAAGGTTTAAATAGTGTTAAACTTCCAGTTTTAACCATAACACTAGATCATGATTTTGAAAGAGTTGAATTGCTTAACAAATTTTTAGAGGTTATGGATCCAATTAGTCTAGCCCAATTAAAAAAATAAAAAAGCGGCACACTGCTTCGTTTACTGAAAGCCCCTAGACAGGTCATGTACAGATAGTACACTCCCAGCCTAGGGGGTTTTCGAGCCTAGCATTGCACCGCTTTTTTATTTTTTTAATGCGTTATTTTATTAGGTTTTTTAAATAAGCGAAAAAGTTATTAATGTATTGCACACTGCTTCGTTTTTTATAATCTCCAGTATTAGTTTTACACAAAATATTAAAGAAAAGTGCCTGTGGCACCTCCCAGCCTAGGGGGCTTTCGAGCCTAGCATTGCACCGTTTTTTTATTTTTTTAATGCGTTATTTTATTAGGTTTTTTAAATAAGCAAAAAGGTTATTTATGTATTGCACACTGCTTCGTTTTTTATAATCTCCAGTATTAGTTTTGCACAAAATATTAAAGAAAAGTGCCTGCGGCACTTTTATGTGAAAATTTGAGGGCGTTTTAAAAGTTTTAAAAAAAAGTGAAATTTTGGTGAGAAGAACAATGGTGATTGAGTAATAAATTTTAAATTTTGTTATAAATTGTTTGACAAGAGCGGGCGTATTTATTAAAATATTAATAAATATTTGAAAATAAAACAAAATATAACAAAGGGGTAAGTTGTGGGCAAAAGGAAATATAATCTAATTGTTAGTGTTTCTGTTGTGCTTTTGGCACTTGTTGTTTTGCTAAATTTAATGGCGACATTTGCCTATTTTCAAGATAAAAAATCTTATAGTGGAACGCTTGAATACGGAAGCATAAAGATAAACGCAAATAACGAAATAGGTGCAAACTCTTATTTTGCATCAAGTTTATTAACTAATGCAAAACCGGGCGACTATATTTTAAGCAATGACGCCTCTTTTAGTTTGGACTCTGCAAGTGACCCCGCTTATGTAAGAGCCAAATATACCGCAAGCGTTAAAAAAAGTAATAACTTATTTGATATTAATGCTACTCTTTATAAACAAATTGATTGTGATGTTTCAATTGACGGAAATACATTAACCGCAAAAACAAAAACAGTAGCAAATCCAAAATTTGTTTATAGAGTTCCAACAACTGTTGGAAGTACTTATACAGTAAGCGTTAAAAACATAGATTGGAATGGATCAAGTTTAGGCTTATTTATAAGCAGTAAAGATAACCCTGATAGTTCTGATTATGGAAGTATCACAAAAACAAAAAAAACTGTAACATTTAAAGCAACAACAGCCTATGTTTATATTCAAGCGTATGTATCTTATGGGGTGTCAGCGTCAAATCCAAATACATTTACTTTTGAAAATCTTCAACTAGAACTTGGTTCATCGGCTACACAATATTTGCCTTATGGTGGTGAAATTAATGCGACCGATACTGAAGTTGCAAATTATTTGAAATATAAAAGTTTGACACTTGGAAAAAACTATTTTGACACTAGCGTTTATGATAGTTTTTATATTGGAAATGGGTTGTATCAAGCGACAAATAATCAATGGAATAGTGTAAAATTTAATATACCAGCAGAACTTGTCGGAAAAAAATGTACATTTTCAGCAAATATTAAAAATGGTGGAACTTGCACTAGAATGGTAGTTTGTTTCAATTCTGGTTCAAATGAAGGAAATAGTGTTAAAAATACAACAAGTTTTGAAAGGAGTTCTGTAACTTTTACACCAACATCTACAAGTGATAAAGTATTTATAAGTTATGGCAGTGGGTCTGGGACAATACAGGTTAAGGATATTCAACTCGTTGAGGGCACAAGTGTAGATTATACATGGAGCGAAAAGATTGGAGATTATTACTATCTTTTAGATGCTAGTACAAATGCTCCTTTAATGCTTACAGATAGTTCAAAAACTTATACATTCTTATCAAAAGAAAGTTCAAAAATTGCGGACAATTTTAGTTATGGTTCAAGTTTAAGCGGAAACCCAATAAGTTTAAATATATCTTTTGAAGCAATTCAAGCGGCAAACCTTGCAGCAAGCGACACATCAAAAACGCTTTTACAAAACATTAAAGAAAAATTAGATACAATAAATTCAGTTCCAACAAGTGGAACATATACAGTTAAATTTGTTGTTAATGGAACAACATATACAAAGTCAGGATTAGCCTATGGCGGAGAAGCCGCACTTGACACAGCGGTAGTGAATGCAATTAACGGAACAAATTTTGGTGGTCTAGCGTTTTCTGCAAATGGCTATCCAGTAATTACAAAAACAGGAAATTGTCATTCTTCTATTGATTTAACAAATAAAAAATTAAAAAATATAACTGAAAACTTAACTTTATACGCAGTAGATAAAGTTGTTGAAACAAAACTTTACACTGTAACATTTAAAAACGGAACAACAGTTCTTCAAAGTGGAAAAGTAGCAAACGGAAATTGTCATTATCTTGGTGCAGTTCCAACAAAAGACGCAACAAACACGACAGAATATGTGTTTAGTGGTTGGAAAGTTAGTGGTGGTTCAACAATTTATACCGACCCTAACGCATATAACTTAACCGCAGATACAACTTTTGAAGCACAATTTACAGAAAAAAGTTTATCTTATAGTATATCTTATGTTTTAAATGATGGATATTTCACACAAGACGCAAATGTTGTAAATTCTTATACTTATGGCACAACTGTAACTCTTCCAAAGGCTGCTTCTGGCAGTGGAAAACAATTGATTAATTTTAACACTTATTCAGCATCTTTTGCGGCAGGTGGAAGTTATACTCAAACAGGCACAACCGCTAAAATGACCGCAGGCAAAACATATATATTGTCATTTGACTATGTTTTAA
Organism: Christensenella sp. UBA7868; assembly: GCA_002501285.1. Taxonomy (GTDB): domain Bacteria; phylum Bacillota; class Clostridia; order Christensenellales; family UBA1242; genus UBA7868. Next base: position 14,937 of record DLSG01000101.1, read on the forward strand.
CAAATTATGGTGGTGGTTCAATTGGTTGCGGAATAGGTTGTGGGCCAAGTGGAAGTTATACACTAGATATTGTTTATCAACAAAATTATGTTGGAAGTTCAGGTACATTCACTTACAAATTTACACCAACAGCCGACCAACTTTCTGGCAGAGAATATCTTGCAATAAGATTTGCTCGTGGAAGTAGCACAGCTTACGCAACAATTAACGCTACTAACATCAGATTTGAAGAATTGCAAGAAGTTGCAAGAAAAGGCTATGTGTTCGAGGGCTGGTATGAAAAACCAGACTTTACAGGCACGGCAGTAACTCAAATTAGTGCTACTACAAGTGGAAATAAAACATATTATGCAAAATGGAAATATGATGGCTCAACCATTTCGTTAAATCTTGGTGGCGGGAATTATAGTGGAAGCACTGCAACCGTTAAATATACTGGGGCAAATGGTTCAACACTTTCAATCCCAAACCCTACAAGAGATGGATATCTATTTTCGGGTTGGGATTCACCAAACTTTAATTATACAAAAAATGCAACATTAAAAATTAATAAATCAATAACAAGTGCTTCAAGTTCAACTTGTTCAACATATAACAATTCAGGTAATGGTACGGTTACTCAAACAGTTATATCAGATAGTACAAGTTCAACTGGGTATTCTGTTAAAGTTGTTACTAATGGAACAGCAAGTCCAGGTGCAGGTGGAATTTACAACACTATTAGCCCAAGTTTAAATAAAAGATATTTAATAAGGTTGAGTGCAAAAATTCCAGTTGGATATTATGTAGCACAAGCAAATAATACAAGACCTTTTGATTATTTTAGTATAACTAATCAGGGTACAGGAGAGTGGGCTATTTATCAAGCAATTGTAACAATTCCACATTATCTTCAAGGTACTTCAACATCTTTTGGGTATATTTATTTGTCTGGAACAAGTAATACAAGTGTAACTTGGTATTATAATGATTTTAAAATTTATGAACTTGCATCTTCTTCAAGTACAGATTATATTTTTGATGATACAAATGTTACATTAACTGCAAAATGGGCACAAAAAATTACTAAAGTAAATTTCAATGCTAATGGTGGAACTGTAACTGCTCAAGAGTGGGGTAATTATTATTCTAAAGGTGGTGTTAATGCAGTTACTAATTCATATTGCAGAAAAAATAATACAGCAGTAGGTTGCCCTACAACCGCTATCACAAAATCTGGTTATACATTCGGTGGCTGGTGGACTGGCGCAAATGGGACAGGTAGCATGCTTATCTCAAGTGCGGGCGCTTTACAAGAAGTTAGTGGCTATACTACGAAATCGGGTTCAAGTGTAATTTGGTCAAGTAGTGCGGAAGAAATTACCTTATATGCAAAATGGACGGCTAGTACTTAATACTAAATTAACTCTCTTTAAGAGAGTTTTTTTATGCACTTTTTTAATATGTTATTTATATATATTTGTATATATTTATATATTCATTTATATTCTATATATTAACATATAATTAGTCTTTA
>DLSG01000044.1 GCA_002501285.1 Christensenella sp. UBA7868
GTTACATAAACAAATGTTGAAATGTTTTTATAAAGTTTAATTTCAACCTTAAAAGTCCCCAAAGTTTTAATAGGCTCTGGTAATACAACTTGACGTTTTTCAACTGGTTTTTTATAACTTTTGGTTATTTCGTCCGCAATTTCTTTTGTTGTTATTGCCCCAAACAATTTACCATTCTCACCCACTTTAACAAACAAATTAAATTGTTTATCTTTAAGGTCTTGTTTCATTTCGGTAAATTCTTTGATTCTTTCATTTTCATGAAATTCGTCTGCTGATTTTTTTTGAGCATAAACATTTAGATTAACGCTATCGGCAACAACTGCTTTTTTGTTTTTAAGTAAAAAGTTTTTTGCAAATCCGTCACTTACTTCTTTAACTTCACCTTTTTTGCCTGAACCTTTAACATCTTCAATAAAAATAACTTTCATAAAATTCTCCTTAATATATTTTAAAAATTTTTTTTATGCTTGTCAAATTTTTGTTTAAAAATTTTTAGTTTATTAATAATTGTATTAAAGGAGAAAATTAAAATGGATATTAAATGTAAAAAATGTGAATGCGTTCACAACAAAAGTTGTTGTTGCACCGCTGGAAAAATTAAAGTTGGAAATATGGTTGATTGCGAAACCTATGAGTACAGCGAAGCAAAAGCGCAAGATTTAAAACAACAAACCGCAAAAAATATGTTTGAAATCGGTTCACTAAACCCACACGTTTCAAACAAAGAGGCAACAATACTTTGTGATGCCAAATGTCTTTTTAACCATAATGGCAAATGCAAAGCAAATGGTATTACTGTTTTAGAAAGTTCTTCTAAAAGTCAAACTCCAGTTTGCGCAACCCAAATAGAAAAATAATTTAACTTGATTGNNTATTTTTATAGTTTCGTTAAGATATTTATTTTTTATATTCATAATTTAATTATAATAAAATTACAAAAATTTATCAATAAGTTTTAAAAATTAACACAATTTATTTTAAATAAAAAAGTGCCGAAGCACTTTTTTTAATTTATTCTTTAAATTAATTCGTTTATATTTTTTGTCCTAATTAAATTTATATTAAAGTAATATACAAATAATTCCGCCCTTACCCTCGTTCACTATTCTAGTTAAAGTTCTACGCATTTTCTTTTGAGCATCTTTTGGCATAAGTGTAATTTTAGAATTAACGCCGTCATTAATTAAACTTTGCAAACTTTTTCCAAATAAATTTGTTTCCCAAATTCCGTTTGGATTTACTTCTTGTTCGTCTTTTAAGAACTTGATTAAATCTTCACTTTGGTTTTGGGTTCCCACGATAGGACTAACTTCAGCATCAACATCAACTCGCATAATATGTAGTGAAGGTGCTTTTGCTTTAATTTTAACCCCATATTTCCCACTTTGTTTTGTAAGTTCTGGTTCTTCCAAAATTATGTCTTCTTGTTTTGGATAAACTACTCCATAACCTGTTTCGTTTACGCTTTCTAGTGCTTCTTTTACCTTATCAAATTCAGTTTTTGCATAAGTTAATTCTTTCAAATAGCTAATTAAAGCAAAATCATCTTGAATTTCAAGCCCGCACTGTTTAGATAAAACTTTATAAAATAATGATGGTTTAGGTTCTATTGTTAAATTGATTGTACCTTCATCAAGTTTTACTTTTGCATCAGTTAAGGCTTCAAAATTTTCACTATTTTCAAACAAGACGCCATTTAATTTAAAGTCCCCAATTTTGTCATCTACATCAACTAGATTTTTGATTTGCTCAACCACTTCTTTAATAAGTTCGTCTTCAAAACTTAACGCTTCCATCCATTTTGGAAGTTTTACATCAATGCTTTCAATTGGAAATTGTTTTAAAACTTCGTCTAAAATGCAAGCAACATCGTCTTCATTTAAGTTTAAAACATCAATAGGCACAACAGGAGCCGAGTATTTTTGAGATAAACTTTCCGCAAGTTTTTTAGCATCATCACCTTGTGGATTGTTTGAATTTAAAACTATGCAGAAAGGTTTTTGAGATTTTTTAAGTTCACTAACCACTTCTTCTTCCGCTTTAACATAGTTTTCTCTTGGAAGGCTTGAAAAACTTCCATCAACTGTCACCATAACTGCTATTGTAGAATGGTCGGTTATTACTTTTTTAGTTCCAATTTCAGCAGCTTTTGCAAAAGGTAATTCTTCGTCACTCCACGGAGTTTTAACCATTCTTGGAACCGAATCGTCACTATCTCCTTTTGCCCCGTCAATCATATACCCCACACAGTCAACAAGTCTTACTTTCATTTCAACATCGTTAACATTAATTTTTACGCTAGATGACGGAATAAATTTAGGTTGAGTGGTCATAACCATTTTGCCATTTCCACTTTGTGGAAGTTCATCAAAATTTCTTTCCCTGTCATATTCATTTACTATATTAGGTAAAACTAATTTGTTAACAAAATTAGTTATAAAAGTGCTTTTGCCTGTTCTAACAGGTCCAACAACACCAAGATAAATGTCGCCACCAGACCTTTTTGCAATATCCTTATAAATATTATCGCTTATCATATTTCCTCCATTATGGTAAAATATATGATAAGATTTTTAAATTTATAACCAAATATTAAATCTTTTTTGCTTTACAAAATAATTTTCCAAAAAACAAATTAAACTTTCCAAAATATTTATCTTTTTTTAATTTAATTAAACTTTCTTCCGAAAATTTTAAACTTTTATCTATATTAAAATTTTTTTGATTATAAAATTCTATGCAATAAAAATACTGGGCTTCAAGCGGAAAATAAAAATTATAATCAATATTTTTTACTTGTTTTGTTTCAGTCCCGCTCATACCGATTTCGGCATGATTGTTCACAAAAAAAACAAGACTTGAAATTTCATAAGGAATAGGGTCATCTTCAATTAAGCCATTAAGCCAACAAACAAAATCTCTGTAAAACTTTTCGGTTTTTGTCATGCCATAAGCCCCACTAATGCCACATTTAAAATGGTTAACATCAATTCGATAAACAAAAATATTAAACTTATGTTAAAGTAAGTAAATTTTATATTTGTAACATCGCTAATTGCAATTATTTGCTTGCTTAAATCATAATCTAACCCATCAAATTGATAGTCATCGGGGAAATTATAATATTTTTTTACTTCTTCTAAATACTGCTCGTAACTAAAATTTATAATATGCTTGTAATAAATCAAATTTAGCCCATCTTTTTTTATATTAATGTTTCGTCTATACCTTATTTTTCTTGAAAGTAACGCCAAAAAATTGAAAAATAAACTTAATATTGCAAACACAATAATTACGCATGTTAAAAACTTTATTAAAACTTTTGGCTTACTTAAATAACCACTTATGAAAACCACTAAAACGCCATTTAATGCAATTAAAATGCTGTGTTTACTTTCAGCAAACTTTACATTTTCGGTTAAAACGGAATAGATATATTTTAAAACTTGTTTCACATTTTAATTTTTTACTATTTTTATTGTTTTAATCAAATAATTTTGATTATTAAAATGTTAATAGCATTTTTAATTTTAATTTAAAATTATCTAAACTTTTTAAAATTTTAAATATTAATATTTTAGTTAAAAATATAAACCATTTATATTTTTTCGTCTTATTATGTCAATGCACCCAGCAACATTCAACTTTGAAGAATATTTAAACAATATCTCCTATTTTAGAACTTAAAGGATAGTTTTCAAAAATATTGTTTAGTTCTTCTTCGGTTAGATATTTTTTTACTTTTCCATTAGCATCAACAATTGTAATCATATTGTATTTAAACTTATTTAATTTTCGCAAAATATAATATAAATTTGTATCTTTCCTTACCGAAAGCATTGTCGTTTCCATTCCTGTTTTTAGTTTTTTTGACTTATCAATTAAATTGAAATTTGCAAGGTAATAAGATGATTTATCTTCAAAAAACACGCCTGTTATTAAAAATATTGAAGTTATACCAATGGTAAAATTGATTTTATAAAAACTTGAAATTATAAAAACGACAAATAGCATTCCTGAAAAAATAATTGACACAATTTTTACAATTTTATAACTTTGATTAATGGGCTTTTTGGTTTTAATTAGTGCATACAAAACTCTTCCGCCATCTAACGGATAAACAGGAAAAAGATTAAAAAGAAAAGTTGTTAAATTTGCAAAATAAAAGTAATCTAAAAAAGCATAAGTGCTTGGGAAAAGCCAAAAAAGAGCCAGACATAAAAGCATTAAAAACAAATTTGTAAGTGGCCCAAAAATAGCAATCAAAATTTCATGACTTTGATTGTAAAAAACGTTTTCTTTCCCCGACAAACTGGCTCCAAAGGGCATAAAAGTAATTTGGTTTAACTTATATCCTAAAATACTTGCCATAAAAGAATGACCAAGTTCGTGCAAAAATACGCAAAAAACATAAGAAATAATACTTAAAAAATTGTTAGAAAACAATAAAATTATTATAAAAACCCAAAATAAAGGGTGAAATTTTATTTTTAATTTTGCCATTTTATTTCACCATTTTCTATTTCATAATTTGTTAATATTTTGTTGTCTTTCAAAACATAAAAAACTATATTTTCTTCACCATTTCCTGTGCCCAAAACATGAATATTTTTAACCAAAAAATTTGTTCCAACGCCAACAATTTTTAAATTTTCATATCTTGTAATAATTCCGCCCGAATGTCTTACTTCAACAAATTTTAGTCCGTTATCAAGAAAACCGACAGTTTTTACAATTCCTTCGCCCGCACTTTTAACAACAATATTTTTTAAATTTTTAAAAACTAATTTTCCGTCTATCTTTTCAAATTCTTCATTTATCGGAAGAGAAAGAATAGGAAGTTTATTACCTAAATTTTTATATCCAAAATTAGACACAAAAAAGATGTTAGAATCTTTTTCGGTTGTATCGTAATTATCAGTAAAACTATTAAAAATTTTATGACTTAAACTATCAACAACTGATTTATAACTTTCTATTTTAAAATATAGCACAAAATGAGAAATTAACAGTGTTAAACATAAACAAATTAAAATTAAACTAGATTTTTTTATTGTAACAAAAATATTTTTCATTTGTATTATTATATTTATTAAACTAAACGAGTATGAAAATTTTAATAATTACTAAATTAAACAATTAAAAAATCACATAAAAACCCAGTTTTTATTTAAAATTAAAAAACTGGGAAGTTCTTTGTTATTTTTTATTTTTTATGTGTATTTTATCAAAATCCGTTTATTCTATTTAACTCTAAAATTTTACTTGTAACTTAACCTATTTAATAATTATAATAAAAAAAATTACAATTACAAAGTTTTAAATGCTTTAATAGACCCAAGTTTTGCTTTAAACGAAATTTGGTAATAACAATCATCTAAAATTTCTATGTCAAAATCTAAATCTTTTGCCTCAATTTCTCCATAGTTTTTTAAAACAGTAAAAATGTCACTTTTAATTACTTCTCTAATTTTTTCTGGGCTAAAATGTTTTTCCAAAATTAACGCTTTATTCAATCTTTTTTCAATGTCGTTCATTAAATTCTCCTTCTTAAATTTCGTTTAATATTTCCAAAAAGTCCACGATATTTTGCGGTGTAATCGTAAATATGATTAGTTCCGTTATGAAGATTTAACCCCAAAACATCAATAGGCGAAAGATGTTTAAAATCTTGTTTTACAACTTTCCCCGCAATTTGAAAACCTAAATCATCTTCATCAGTCACAACGCCTAAAAGTTCAGTTTTTAAAAGTTTTGAAATTCTTTGAGCATCAACCATTTCACCATTCAAAACCAAATCACCTCTAATTCGATTTACAATAAGTTTTGTGCTTACTAAATTATAACTTTTAAGAACAGATATAACTTTATCTGCATCACGTATTGCCGATATGTGTGGAGTTGTTACAACTATCGCTTCGTCAGCACAAAAAACCGCACGGTGAAAACCAACATCTATTCCCGCTGGGCAATCTATTAAAACATAATCAAAACTGACTGCTAAACTATCAACTATCAATTTAAGTGAATGGGCGTGGACACTGTTTGAACTAAATAAATGACTGCTTGGAAGCACATAAAGATTTGGATATTTTAAATCTTGCACCAACGCTTGACGCACCCTACATTTATTTTCTAAACAATCAACAATATCAAAAACAATTCGGTTTTCTATGCCCATAACAACATCTAAATTATTTAAGCCAATGTCTAAATCTATCATTACAACTCTATTTCCCATAGACGCCAATTTAACTCCAAGATTTGCACAAATTGTGGTTTTACCAACTCCGCCCTTTCCACTTGTAAAAACTATTTTTCTTGACATATTGTCCCCCTTTAATCAATTATAAAAAAACAAAAAAAATAGTAAAGATTTTTTAAAAAATAAAAGTTTCGTTCGACAATATAATAAAAAAATAGTATTTTTACTATGTTTTTCTTAAATTTTGCGTATTTTTGAAAATATTTCATAATTTTTCAATCGTTAAAAATGTTTTATATAATTTTATTTTTATTAATTTATTCAATTTTTTAAGAAAAAAAACGAAGTATTAGTCAATGTTGTTTGAAACTAGCAAGATAAACACTTTAATCAACTAAGTTTAAGGTGTTTTTTACTTTCTCTTAACTGAAAAAAAACAAATATTACTGAAGTCGTCAAGGATTGTCGCCAATAGCAACATACACTTTAACCTTGACAACAAAGAATATTTGTTTACCATAATAAAAAAGAGAAGAAAAAATAACAGCAAAAAGCGAAAGTGTGTTATGTTTACAAGCACTTTCGCTTTTTGTATTATTTAATTTAGTTTATAAGTGTGTGCTTGTCTTCGGTGGAGCGTAGCGACACCGACTTGTATCAAGACAAGCAAACGTTTAAATGCCATTTTGTATAAACATATTATTTTTAATACAATTTTAATTTAATTGTGTTATAATATCAAAATAGGAGATTATAAATGAAAACACCAATAATAGGTATTGTATCTAAAAATTTAACAGTAAAAGAATTTTACGGCTGGCAATGGCAAAGGATTTGTGATTCAATAAGATATGCCATTAATAAAAATAATGGTTTAACTATTGGAATTTTACCGCAAAAGAATAATCAGTCTTTTAACCAAGAAGATGAACATGAAGATATTGAACTAAATAAACTTGAACAGTTTAACTTATTACAAATTTTAAAACTTTGTGATGGTATTATTTTGCAAGGCGGAATAACATCTCATAACTATGAAGAATTTATAGCAAAATATTGTTATGATAACGATATCCCATGTTTAGGTATATGTGCAGGATTTAATAATATTGTAAGAGCATTAGGTGGAAATACTATTAAATTGTCAAACATTGATAAACATGACAGACCCGATTTAGAATATGCACATTCTTGCAACATTATTGATAAAAACTCTTTATTTTATAGAATAATAAAAAAAGATTCATTTTCTGTTAATAGTGTACATACATATATAGCTAATACAATTCCTGATTCATTAACTATTGTCGCAAAAAGTGATGATAATCAAGTAGAAGTAGTAGAGGCGAAAAACAAAAAATTTTACATAGGAATTAAATATCATCCAGAACTATTAATTGACAAAGATGATTTTGAAAACAACATATTTAAAGTCTTCGTTGATATGTGTAAATAGTATTTTACTATTATAAAACATACAATTAAATTAATTCTCTTTCTAAACCAATATAAAAACCATGTATATTCTTGAAGTGAACCCCGTAGTGGTCACTTCATACTAAAACATGGTTTCTTCACTAGTTTTAATTATCTTAGTTTTTCGTCAGGTATTTTTGAAATTAGCAAAAAGGAACAGTGCATTGCATTTGCATCGTTCCTTGTTTTATTCTGCTAGTCTCAAAATTGTCAGTCCTTAAGTTCGTTTTTCTTTTATTAAACTTGATTTTAGTTTAATGCTTTAATTTTCAGTTTCAACTTTTTGTTCTTCGCTAGAAACTTTTTGTTCAGCGTTTTCTTGACTTTTAACGGCTATCATTTCTTTTTTAATTATATCTCTGTTAATATTATCTAAAATTGATTTACATCTAGATTTAATTTTTTCATTATTCTTTTTTGAATTTTGCCAAGCCCTTTTCAATAAATATGCGCCAACTTCAAGTGCTATACCTATTAGCAAATATATAATAGGCTTTACTAATGAAGAAGAAAATACAAACCTGATATATGCCCTATAAAAGAAATAAACCCCTAAAATGACAAAAACTGCACCAATAGTATTGGAAATTAAACTAAAAGTTTTTACTTTTGCTATTTTTTCACTTGCGTATAAAGTTTTATTAATTTCTTCTTTATAAGTTTTTAACTCTTCTAAACTTAAATTTGTTAAATCTTTTTCTTTAACAATTTCTTCAATTTTCATAAAAACCCCTTTTATTTGATATTTAAGTTTACCACCAAGTCTTTTCAAAGTCAATATTAAATTTTAGTTAGAATTGTTAAAAACATTTCACAATTTTTCTATTTAAAATTTAATATACAAAAAACATTTTTAGTAGTTTTAAGTATAAAAAAGTCGCAATTTTTAAATTCCAAATTATTAATAAATAAAAAAAGCAAGGACACCCTTGCAAATTAGTTATTCTATAAGCCGAGTTCTGTATTAAACAAACATCTATCTAGCCGTAATGTTACCATTACGATCAAGCGGCGTATAGGCCATAGAGCGAACAACCCATTAAAGCCATTGCCTTGCATCAGGTGGGGTTTACACAACAATCAGATCACCCTGATTTTAGTGAGCTCTTACCTCACTTTTCCACCCTTACTCCGGCAACGCGGAGCGGTATCTGTTGCACTTTCCTTAGGATTACTCCCAGTAGACGTTATCTACTATTACTACCTTGTGGTGCCCGGACTTTCCTCATGAGTTTCCTCACGCGACTATCTGAAATACTTGCTTATATATTGTAACATAATTTTTTACTTTTTTCAAATCATATATATAATATATGACCTACACTTCTGTAGGTTAGTCAATCAT
>DLSG01000110.1 GCA_002501285.1 Christensenella sp. UBA7868
AATCTTTTTTATGTTTTTAAAATTTTTTCAAATGTTTTATTAATATTTTTTCGGTAATTCACTTAAACGCAGGTTTTTCCACTGCGTTTTTTTATGCCCATTTTTAACAATACAATTACAATATAATAATAACTATATCTACTATTTAACTATGCTTAAAAAATATAAATAAATAAATAAATAAATATAAATGTAAATGTAAATGTTATAATAAAATAAAGATCCAATGGGATTATCATTTCTTATTAATATTTTATATATAAAAAAACCTAAACTTTCGTTTAGGTTTTTTTAAAGTGTTTTAGTAATCAACTATATGATTTTTAAGTAAATCTATACTCAATTATTAAGTAAATTTATGCCCCTGTAAATGAGCCAGTGCCCGCATTTGTATAGAAAGTACCATAAATCAAATCATACATACCCAACACTCCTGAACTATTTTTAGCTGGTACAAGATCTCTCACTAGATTCGTTCCATTCCAAATTTTGAAGTAATACATGGTTAATGCACCACACTTTCCTTGTCCTTTAAATATCTTAAATGTTCCTGAAGAAGTATTTCCACTATCATCAGATGCAGCAATCGAAGACCTTGTAGATCCGCTAATAACAAGCATTGAGCTATTTGAAGCTGATACAATATAAGTTCCTGAAGTTGAGAATGAAGTGTACATATGGCATTTAGATGCTTGTGGAACCCATCTTAACTGTGTAGCAGTAGCAAGCCTTGTTAAAGTTCCAATCCAACCATCTGTTCCACAAACAGCGCCGGAATTAATACTAGATGTATAATTAGCAAATTTTACTTCAATTTTTAATGAAGTACTCCAACTTAATCCTGTATTAATATATTGAGTTCCTGTAGATTTTAAATAATTCAATTTAGTATATCCAGTTGGAAGTGCTTGACCTTGAAGTGGATGGAAAGTACTATCATAAACATTCCATAGTCCTTTTGTTCCCGTAGTGTTATTAACAACTGGAATAAAGAAATCTGTTCCTACACTACATAAATAAATTTTTCCTCGGAAACCATTTGAAGTATCTGCTACTCCATTATAATTTAGTGCCCCTATATATAATGTCTCAAAGCTTGCAATCCAGCTGGCAGTAGAAGAATGTGTAGCACCATTACTATCAAAATAATACCTTTTAGAAGATGTGATACCTACTGTGTGGATTTGTGAACTATCTCCATAATTCATTGTATTTATAGTTCCACCCATATTAGCCTTTACAGTTGATGTCCCAGTAGATGATTTATTTAAATTATTGTGATACATAATAAATTGTCGTTGCGAAGGACTATTTTGAGACCCGAAAAGAATCATATCATGCGTTGTGTCTGTAAATGAATTTACAACTGAAACATTCGTTGTGTTGTTAAACATATAATAATAACTTGCTTTGGCTCCGGTATCTACATACTCACTTCCTGTAAATTCAAGATAATCTAGAATTCTATAACTTGATGAGCCCCTGTAAAGAGTTTTTCCTGCATAAGTTGATGTCATTGAAGAAATTGATGTTGCTGAGCCAGCATATTGAGAGAAATATTTAGTAGTTGAACCATTTGATGTTGGTAACGCTATTGCTTTGCCAATAGATTTAGGTGCTTTAATAGAACTTAAAACAAAATGGTTATTGCTATTATTAATAGAAAGCATATCAGTAACATTAGCAGAACTTAAAATTTCAAATCTCGATAAGTCTAAACTAGCCAAACTATAGCAATCTTTAAACATTTGAGTAAAGTTTGTTACTAGACCAGTGGTAAATGAAGAACCGAATGTAATTTTTAACAAACTATAACATTCTCCGAACATATAAGACATATTTGTTGTTACATTTGTATTAAAAGCTGATAAATCTATAACCCTTATATCATTACAAGCATAGAACATGTTAGACAAATTTGTTGCTTTTGTACAAACAAAATTTGAACCAGTTGTTAAAACCTTTAAGCTTGTACATGTATCAAACATGCTAGCCATTGTTGTTACACTTGCTGTATTCCAGCCTTCAAGATCCAAACTTGTTAACTTATAGCAATTTGCAAACATATTGCTCATGTCTGTCACATTGGCTGTTTCAAAATCAACAATACTCAATAAAGAAGTAAGGCTTGAGCAACCAGCGAACATTCCAGCCATTTCAGTTACTGCTGAAGTGTCGAAACTAAAAACATTAACATCTGCAAGGCTAGAACAATTTTGGAACATATAGCGCATGTTTGTAACCTTCGCAGTGTCAAAGTTTGATAAGTTAAGATTGGCTAGCTTTGAACAACCGCGGAACATATAACGCATTTCCGTAACATTTGATGTATTAAAACTTGAAAGCCTTACCGCAGTTAGGCTCGAACAGCCGTCAAACATAGCTTGCATATCTGTTACATTTGATGTGTCGAATTTAATCAAATCCAACCTAGTTAATGCTTTACAATTTGCAAACATATTGCTCATTGTTGTAACTTTTCCTGTGTTAAAGTTAGAAACAGTAAGTGTTGGTAATTTTTCGCAACTATAGAACATTGCATACATTGTCGTTACATTTGCTGTATTAAAACTGGTTAGGTTTAGAGAAGTTAAGTTAACACAACTATGGAACATACCATGCATTTCTTTAACACTTGTTGTGTTAAATTTTGATAAATCAAGTGAACTTAAACTAGAACAATTTCTAAACATAAAACTCATGCCTTCTACTTTGCTTGTATCAAAATTGTAAAAGGTGATTGATGTTAAGCCACTTAAACCATCAAACAATTCGTTAGAGTTTACTGGTCCATAAATTTTATCTGCAACAAATGCAATTTCAGTTATTCTGCTTACTGCATTGTTTTGATAAACTTTAATTCCGCTTGTTAATTTCCCAGCATATTTATATGTTGAAGGAAGAGAAGAAGGTGTCTCAAATATAATTGATGTAATTTTATTTACTGCTGTTATTTCTGGCATCTTTAACGCAACAACTTGTGTTTTCCAATTTGTATCTAGTGATGCTGTTAAAGTTAGAACCAAAGTCTTTCCTGCCACAGAACTTTTAAATTCCGTAACAACAGTATTTGTATCTTTAATATACCAAGTTTTATCTGCTGGAAGAGGAATTGAAACTCCGCTTGCAATAGTTGTTGGTGCTATAATAGTTTTTAATGAACTGCAACCATCAAGGAAGCCTGTTCCTATTGCTCCCGATTTAATGTTGAAGCATGTAAAGTCTATTTCATTCACACTAGCGCATCCAGCAAACATATTGCTAAAATCGGTTACATTTGAAGTTGAGAACGCCCCTGATGACCCAAAAGACATATAACTTCCCGAACCACTCCTACTAAACATTCCTTTCATGCTTGTAGCACTAGAAGTGGAAATTTGACTTAGCGATCCATTAAAACATGAAACTCGTGTTCCAGCAAAGAAATAATCAAAAATCTTTGTTTGTGAAGTAAATAAAACTTGATGGTCTCCAGAAGTGTAAAAAGCAATTTCTCCCAAATTTGCGAATAAACCAGTTGAATCTATTGGTGTGATAATTTCTGGATAAGACAACCAAATTGACAATTCTCCTTCGCTATTTTCGCCATGCTCAACCAAAATCCCGCTTTTTAACTTAATAGCATTATAAGCCATATTGGCATTTATTGAATCAGGTGATGCAATCATTAAATAAGTAGAATTTGTTACAGTTACTCCCGCATTTTCTAATTGACTTCTCCAATCAGAGTCTAATGTAGCTCTTAGAATATAAGCTAAAACTTCTGTGCATTTATAGCCATATGCATAAGTATTACTACTTAAAGTTGTTACAACCGAATCAAAGAAGCCGCCTTGATACCAAGTTTTTCCTGTTGGAAGTGTTATTGGATAACTTGATTGAATGTTTTGTGGAATAACGATTCTTGTTAAAGCCGTACAACCAGAAAACATATCACTAACACTTGTTACTTTTGTCATATCAAAAGAAGATAAATCTAATTCTTCTAGACTAGGACAATCAATAAACATCTGTTGCATAACAATAACATTTGAAGTATTGAAACTTGAAAGATTTACTGTTTTTAAAGCCGTACAATGAGCAAACATAAATTGCATATCTGTTGCTTTTGAAGTGTCAAAACTTGAAAGGTCTAGGCTTGTTATGCCGCTAACACGCCAGAACATTGCTCTAAAATCTTCAACATTTGATGTGTTAAAATTTGAAACATTTAGGGTTGATAACAAAACACAGCCATCAAACATACTATGCATATTAATTACTTTTGAAGTGTCAAAGTTTGAAACATTTAGGGTCGATAATTTATTACAAGCTTCAAACATTTGTTCCATTGTTGTTACATTTGATGTGTTAAAACTTGAAATAACTAGCGATGCTAAAACTCTACAGTTATAGAACATTTTAGCCATGGTTGTTACTTTTGGAGTTTTAAAATTTGAAAGATTTAAACTTGTTAATGCATTACAATTAGCAAACATACTCTGCATAGATGTTACATTTGATGTGTCAAAACTTGAGACATTGATTGTTGTTAAACTACTGCAACCGTCAAACATTTCACGCATGCTTGTTACTTTTGCCGTGTTAAAACTTGATAAATCCAATGATTGTAAGCTTGAACAGTTTTGGAACATTGCCTGCATTGTTGTTGCTTTGCTTGTATCAAAGTTTTTGAATGTTAATGTTTTTAAAGCGGTTAAGCCTTTAAACAAGCTAGATGAAGTTGCTGGCGCATAGATTTTTTCACAAACAAACGCAATGTCTAAATCGCTTGAAGAACTTTTGTAAACTTGAATTCCGCTTGTTAAAATTTTATTAGTGTTCGTATAACCTGATGGAATTTCAGTTGGTTTTAAGAATTGAATTGAATTGATTTTTGTAACATCAGTTATTCCAATTCCTAGGTTTACAATTTTTGTTTGCCAATCAATGTCTAAAGTTGCTTCCAAAACATGGTCTAAAATAACTTTTCCAAGAACTGTTGAATCATTTGTAATTGATGTTTTTTTGTTAGCATTATTTCCTTCAACATACCAGTTTTTCCCTGTCGGAAGAGAAATAAAAGCGCCCGAGCTTAAAGCACTTGGTGCCGTAATTTTAGTTAACGCCGTTGCCCCAGAAAGCATACTTGCAACTTTTGATGCCGCAGACATATTTAAACCACTTAAATCAAGTTCGGTTAAACTAGCACAACTACTAAACATAGTTAAGAAATTTGTTGCAGAACTTGAACAAGAAACTTTAACGCTTGACAGTTTACTGCAACCATTAAACATCCAAGACAAATTTGTTGCTTTAGGTAAAGAAATTGCAGGCAATGAGGTTAAACTTGAGCAATTCATAAACATATAAGAAACATCTGTTACAAGCGAGAAATCCCACCCAGAAATATCAATTGAAGCAAGTTTATAACAAAAACTAAACATACTTGTCATTTTTGTTACTTTGCTTGTGTTAAACCCCGAAACATCAACACTTGAAAGGTTTTCACAACCTCTGAACATATAACTCATATCAGTTACTTTGCTTGTGTCAAAGTTTGTTTTGTTTAGTTTTATAGTGGTTAAGTTTTCACACCCATAAAACATATAATTCATATTTGTTACATTTGATGTGTTAAATTTAGTTAAATCTAAAGTTGTCAACTTTGAGCAATTATAGAACATACCACTCATACTTGTTACTTTTGAAGTGTCAAAACTTGAAACATTTAAACTTGTAAGTTTTGTACAACTTTCAAACATATAACTCATACTTGTTACTTTTGATGTGTTAAAACTTGAAACATTTAAACTTGTTAAACTAGAACAGTCAGAAAACATACAATCCATAGCTGTTACTTTTGAAGTGTTGAAACTTGTTAAGTTTAAAGAAGTAACACTAGAATATGCAAACATTTGTTCCATAGTTGTTACATTTGATGTGTCAAAACTTGATAAATCTAAATCGCCCACCAATTGAACACCATAGAACATATAACTCATATCTGTTACTTTTGAAGTGTTAAAATTGTTTAAACCCGTAATGTCAGTTAAACTACCACGACAATTTTCATTTTCATCAGCGTCAATATAATCGCAATAAAACATACTGCTCATATTTGTTACATTAGATGTGTCAAAGTTTTCAAACTCTATCCAGCCTAACTGCTCTAAAATTCCATTATCTGGTGCAAACAAATAAGAACAATCTGTTGGGGCAATAATTTTTCCATAAACAAAGGAGATGTCGTATTGACTACCATCTAATATATAAATTCTAATTCCTGTTGAAAATTCTTTTCCTGTGTCAAAGTAGGTAAAACCATTTTCATTTTCATAATTAGCAAGTGTTTCTGGTGTATCAAATCTGATTGAGGTTATTTCATTGTTTGTCATAGGAGAAACTGTGCCAAAATTTTCAAGTTCAAATTCTGTTGTAAATAAACTATCAAATTCAGCAAGCCAAGCCATATCATGTGCAGTTGGGAACAACGCCCCTTCAAGGACATGGTCGATAACTGTTACTTTTGTTGAAGCGGTGCTTGCAAACACACTTGTTAAAGTAGCGTTTGGAACAAGTGAGAAGCCGTTTTTATACCATGTTTTTCCGTTTGGAAAGCTCTCTTCCCCCATTTCTAAACAACCAGGAAGATAAATTGGATAATCATCTTTTATCCCTTGTGGAGTTACAATTTCAGATAGTTTTGCACATTCATAGAACATATCTGTCGCATCCTCAACTACCGAGACCATATTGAAACTCGATAAATCAAGATATGTTAGTTTAGAACAATAAGCAAACATTCGCCCCACAGCTGTTACAAGTGAAGTACTAAAACCAAGTTTTAATGTTGTTAAATTTTCACAACCTCTGAACATCTCTGTCATATCAGTTACTTTGCTTGTATCAAAATGAGATAAATCTAATGTTTGTAATGCTCTGCACCCATAAAACATGTTAGCCATATTATTAACTAATGATGTGTTAAAACTTGATAAATTAATAGTTGTAAGCCCAGAACCATCTTGGAACATATATTCCATTTTAGTTACTTTTGCAGTATTAAAACTTGTTAAATCTAGACTCGTCACTTTTTTAAGTCCTAGAAACATTGCTCTCATTGATGTAACATTTGCAGTATTAAAGTTTAATACATTAAGAGATGTTAAATTGCTACAGCCTTGGAACATATTTGCCATAGTTGTAACATTACTTGTGTTAAAACTTGAAACATTAATACTTGTTAAAGATGAACTGTTATAAAACATTTGTTGCATATTAATAACTTTGCTTGTATCAAAACAAGATAAATCTAACACTTTAAGGCTACCAGTATGCCCTTCAAACATATGACTCATTGTTGTAACATTTGATGTGTCGAAATTTTTAAACACAAGAGTTGCAAGATTTGTAAGCGTTACGCCATTTGTGTAAGCGAACAATGAACTACAATTTGCTGGTGCTTTAATACTTCCCGCAACAAACGCAATGTATGTTGATTTAGAATCACTAACCCAAATTTCAATTCCGCTTGGAAGTGTTTTTCCTGAATTTGAATAACTAACTGAATTAATTGTTAATTTTTTAGTTGACGAATTGAAACTTGCATAATCGTCAAACGCAATTCCTGTTATGTTAGAAGCCGTTGTAATTCCAGTAAGTCCAAGGCTTGCAATTTGAGTTCTCCAAGAAGTTGAAAACTCAACAGGTTTTATATAATCGTAAATAGTAATTTTAGCCGAAACGGTTGAACTTAACCCTTTTGTTAATTCAACAACTTTTGCAATTCCTTCTTTATACATGTGTTTATCTGTACTATCTGCTTTTTTAGTTGGAAGTGCAATTTTATAACTATCACTAATATTTTTTGGAGTAACCAAAACAGATAAGTCTGTCATGTTATTAAGCATATTTGTAACTTTAGTTACTTTTGTCATATCAAAACTTGACAAGTCTAAATTTGTTAGTTTTACGCAGTTTTGGAACATTCCACTCATATCAGTTGTGCTTGATGTGTTGAATGGAATAGTTAAATTTTTAAGAGCGATACAACCATCAAACATATAACTCATGTCTGTTGCTTTGCTTGTATCAAAATGTGAAAGATCTAATGTGTTAAGTTTTTGACAATCATAGAACATTCCGTTCATATCAGTAACTAAACTTGTATTAAAACTTGAAATATTTACATTTACAAGACTACTACATCTTGTAAACATATTTCTCATTGTTGTAACCTTGCTTGTGTTAAAACTTGATAAGTCTAAATTCGTTAGGCTCCTACAACTATCAAACATATAACTCATATTTGTTACATTGCTTGTGTCCCAACCTGAAAGGTTAATACTTTGAAGATTTGAACAACTTAGGAAAAGCCCATATAAACTTCCAGCATTGCTTGTATTAAATCTTGATAAATCCAAAGTTTTTAAAGATGTACAGTTATAGAACATTTGATTTAAACTTGTAACACTTGTAAACTCAGGTAGATTTAAAGTAGTTAATGAACTGCAACCATAAAACATTAAATAAGTTGCTCTTGCTTTTGGTACATTCCAGCCAGATAAATCTAATGTTGTCAATTTTGAAGCACCACAGAACATATCTCCTAAATTTTCAGCAATTGAAGTGTCAAAATTATTAAAGACTAATGAATTTAAGTTTGTAAGAGGAATAGCATTTGTTCCGTCACCTGTGCCATCTGCTCTAAACATTCTGTAACAACTTGCTGCTGTTTTAATTGTTCCATAAACAAACGCAATGTTTGTTGGGTTACTTGTGCTTTGATAAACTCTAATTCCGCTTGCAAGTTTCTTTCCAGTGTTTTTATATTCGCTTGGGACTGTTGTTGGATTATCAAACCTTATTCCTGTAATTTCGCTTGCTGATGAAATTCCAGTTAATGAAAGTCCAGCAATCTCCCCTCTCCATGTTATTGGGAAAGTTGCAACAAAACTAGATTCTGTGTATGTTGCAGTATATTCTTGTTTGCCACTAACCGCCGCAATTGTAGGATTCCAAGCTTTAAAAGTATATTCAACTTCACTTGTTGCTTCTTTTGTTGCAGTATCCCCAAAACTAGGAGTTACTCCATATTGAGCATGATCAATTTTTAAAATTTTTCCATCATCGTTTTTAAAACTAATTAAATAACTTGATTTATCAGTTGATAAGTTTTGCCATTCGCTTTCACCGCCAACTTGACAATAATCAACATAATATGTAACAGTAGTTTTTAAATCGGTTTTTAATGCGCCACTTGAATCTCTTAAAACTTCGTCATTGATTTTGTCGGTTACATTAAACGCAAAAGACAATGTTAATTTTGTGCTTTTAAGAGGAGTTAAAGAGTTTGCATTTGTAACTGAATAGTAAAATTTGTTATCTTTTCCTTTGATTGTACTATCCACGCCCACACATTCAACAACATCGTTTTTAACAACCGTATTTCCGCTTGAATCTAGCGTTTGCATCGTAACTTTTGCATAGGTCCTGATATAGACATCTTCTTTTGAAGAAAGATTAACTGAAATATCTTTAATAAACCAGTTTCCAGCAACCAAATCTTTTGGGTCTAAACTATTATCAACCTGTGCATTTCCGCTTGCTTGGGAAATAGTTATGTTAATATCTGCTCCTTTTTTATCACTAAACCACGAAAAAGTTAGTGCTGTAATAGAAGCGATTGCAACCATTACTACACCAATCCAACCAAATATTTTTAATCTTTTAGTTTTTCCTCTCATAATTTACCCCTTTTAAGCCTTTTCCTATAAAAGAAAATAAAGTATATATATAAAAATAGATATACCTTAATTGTTTTTGCTAAATTTCAGTTTGCAAATCATCATAGCCTTGTTGTGAAATAACCGCAGAAATGTTGATGACAAAGTTTTTGCCACAAAGGTCTGTGTCTGCAATATCTTCTCCGACTTTCACACTATTTATAATGGTAGCCGCATTTGCTCCTTTTGCCGTCAAACCAATTTTAGTATCTGGAAGGACAATACTGCTATTTTTCTCTACGCTATAAGAACTTGAAACAAGTTGAATATAATAACTATCGTTTCCGCAAGAGTTGTCAATGTTATTTACAACGGTTGTCCCATTTTTAAACACAACCGCAAATTGAACATTTGTAACAACAGCGTCAACGTTACCTGCATTTTTTATTTTAATAGGCAAACTAAATGTGCCTGAACTTAATGTTATTGTTTTAGTGGTAGAGCCACTTTTAACTTGAAGGCTAACCGCCCCACTTGACGAAATCGTTCCAGTAATTCCGTTTTTATCAATTTTGTAATCTGTCGTTCCGTCATTATAATAAAATTCTAGCGAAACATAAGGATTGTTTGTTGAATTGTTATTTGAAAAAGTTCCGCTTAAATAAGCATAGGTCACGCCAAAAATTGTGCTAATTACGCACAATGCTAAAACCAAAAACATAAAGCTATAATTTCTTTTTCCTATATTTTTATTTTTCGTTTTCAACATTTTTCTCCAATTTATTTATATAATAAAATATTTTTCAAAAAAAGTCTAGTATTTTTAGTCATTTTCTAACAGAAATCTTAATTTTTTATATAATATATATATTTATTATTTAAAATAAAGCAAGAAATATTTATAAACTAATCAAATTGTTAATTTTACGCCCAAATTTGCTTAATCTCCACAAATTAACGCTTTAAATATTTTAATTTTAAAGATATTTTAAACAAAAAAAATGCCGTTAATCAGCATTTTTTGTTATCAAGCAAACTCCATCTTCAAGGTCAATTAATTCGCTTTCAATTTTATCATTATCTTTCACCATTTTTAAAAACAATCTTAAATTATTTACAATTGTTCGGTGTTTTTTTTCTACTATTCCCTCATTTAAAACAAGCCCGCCAAACAAAACATTATCACAAAAAATCATACCACCAACATTTAGCATTTTTAATAAATGTGGTAAATATTTTGGATATTGTCCTTTAGGTCCATCTAAAAATATGAAATCAAATTTCTGATTTTCTTTTTCAATAAAATCTATTGCATCACCAAAAATAAGTGTTACCCTATCGTTAAAACCTTCTTTTTCAAAGTTTTTTAGTGCAATATTTTTCATATTTTCATCTTTTTCCAAAGTGGTTAGTTTCGCACTAGAATTTTCAAGCATTAATATGCCCGAATACCCAATTGCCGTTCCAATTTCTAAAATTTGAGATGGATTAACTTCTTTAATTTTTTCAATCAAAAGTTTGCTTGTTTTTGGTCTTACAATCGGAATAAAATTTTCTTTTGCAAACTCTCTTATTTCGTTCTCTTTCATTAGTTCTCCACAACAATAGTTAAAATCATTGGGCGTCTTTTCATCTTTTTATAAAAATAATTTGCCAAGAACTTTCTAATATTATTTTTAACCGAACTTAAATCGTTTTCTTTTAAAGATACAGCATCTAACGCTTCTCTAATTGCGTGTCTTGCCTCAGACACAAGTTTTTGCGCTTCATTTGTATAAATTAAGCCCCTAGAAATAATTTCAGGTTCTCCAATAATTTCTCCAGTTAATTTATCAAGCATAGTGATAGAAACCAAAACACCATCTTCGGCAAGTTGTTTTCTATCTCTTATAACAACGCTTTCAATATCACCCATGCCATTTCCGTCAACAAGTCGTTCACCAGCAATAATATTTGATGTCTTTTTAAATGTATTTTTATTAACTTCAACCCTATTTCCATTTTCACAAATCAAAATATTTCTTTCAGGCATTCCTAAATTCATTGCTAAATCTTTATGGAATTTTTGATGTCTAAATTCTCCATGAACGGGCATGAAATATTTAGGCTTAACAAGGTTATGAATAATTTTCAATTCTTCCTTATAAGCGTGACCTGAAGCATGAATTTCAGCCAAACTATGATAAACAATTTCACAACCAAGTTTATACAAATTGTTCATAACATTATTAACATTTCTTTCATTTCCAGGAATTGGAGAAGCACTCATAATTATTACATCATTGCTGTCAAGTTTAATTTTTGGGAAATCATTATTTGCCATTCTAGTAAGTGCACTCATAGGTTCACCTTGACTTCCAGTAGAAACAATTAAAAGTTCGCTATCTTTATATCCGCCAATTTTATCAATATCTAAAATATTATTTTTATCAAATTTAAGTTCACCAATTTTATAAGCAGTTTCCGCAACATTTTGCATACTTCTTCCAGTAAACACAACTCTTCGTTTATGCTTTTCTGCCAAATCTAAAATTTGTTGAAGTCTTAAAACATTACTTGCAAATGAAGCCACTAAAATACGCTTGTCCGCATATTTACCAAACAAAACATCAAGGTTTTGTGCAACTTTCTTTTCACTCATCGAATAGCCGTCTTTTTCAACGTTTGTGCTTTCACAAGTTAAAAGCAACACTCCTTTTCTGCCAAGTTCAGCAAACCTAGCAAGGTCTGTTGGCTTTCCGTCCATACTTTCAAAATCAATTTTAAAGTCACCAGTGTGAACCATTAACCCAACTGGGGTAGTTATTGCAAAAGCAAGTGAACCTGGAATTGAGTGGTTTACATGAATAAACTCAATTGAAAAACAGCCAAGTTTAATAACTTGTTTTGGTTTTACACTAATCATTTTTGCTTTTATTTTAGGAAATTCTCTTAACTTGTTTTCTACAAGCCCAAGAGCAAGTCTAGACCCATAAATAGGAGCATTAATTTCCCCCATAACATACGGAATGGCTCCAATATGATCTTCGTGTCCGTGAGTTAAAACAATACCTCTAATTTTATCTCTATTTGCTTTTAAATATGTGATGTCTGGAACCACCAAATCAATCCCAGGCATATCGTCAGACGGAAATGTAGCACCGCAATCTAAAACGATTATATCGTTACCATACTCCAAAACCATCATGTTTTTCCCAATCTCGCCAACTCCACCTAAAAACATAACTTTTAAATTAGAATTTGCTTTTCGATTTGTAACTTTTAAAATATCTTGTTTTTCGGTTTTATCATCTTCCATTTGATAAAAATCGGTTAAAAGTTTGATATTTTTATCATCATTTTCAATATTTTCGCTATTTTCTTCATTGTTTTTATTATTTTTTATGGTATTTTTATTATTAAATCTTTTCTTTTTAAAATTGTTCTTTTTTACATTTTCGGTTGAAAAACTTTCCATTTTGTTAGATTCATTATTAACAAAAACACGGGTTAAATCAACCTTTTTCTCTTCATTATTTTCCATTATATCTCCTTAAATTATATATCTCAATTTATTCATTTTATCTAGTTCTTCTTTTCTTAAAGGCGACCTAATTTCATCGCCCACATAATATCTCATACCGTTACATTCATAGTAAGAAATAGTCTTAAACAAATCAAGTACAACAATCGAAATTGGTATAGTAATAATTAGTCCAGCAAAGAAACTATAAACCACTATAAAAATGTTTAAAACTAAAAGTACAAACACAAGCATAATGCTTGAACTTAACAATCTGAAATATTTTTTGCTAACTGTTTTTAAACCAGTTTTTAAACTTTTAAACACGCCATTATCATTAATAATAATACTTGGACTAAACCCAGCAATTAAACTTAAATATAACCCACTTATTAATGTAATCGACAAAAACATAAGCATAGGAATTAAAACTTTAACAATTCCGCTTACCCCATCAAAAAGAGTAAAGCCATAATAAAGAATTAACCCTAAACAAGCATAGTAAGGCAAACTTACAATAAATTTTATTACACTTTTAAGCATACTTTTAAAAGTCTTTCCAACCAAACTTTTAAAAAATGATAATTTTGTTTTACTTGTTAAATTTGCATTAATTACATCAATACACGCAAGTTCATCAAGAGAACCAAACAAAACTAAAATTAAAATAAACACAGTAATTGCCAAAGCACTGCTTACAACAATTGATGGATCTAAATTTATTAAAATCTCAATAATTTTTAAAAATATGTCTTTAAATCCAATAAAAATGTTAGAAATATTAAAAC
Organism: Christensenella sp. UBA7868; assembly: GCA_002501285.1. Lineage (GTDB taxonomy): Bacteria > Bacillota > Clostridia > Christensenellales > UBA1242 > UBA7868. The sequence goes on from DLSG01000110.1 coordinate 13,998, forward strand.
TTTCAAACATAAAAACAAGTTTATCGCCAATAAACCCAAAAAAATCTATGCTTAATAAATGCGTAATAAGTGGCATACCAATGGTGCCCCCAATTCCTAACGCAAAAAGCAAAACAAAAAGTTTATACAAAAAAACTTTATATGTCAAACTAAAATTAGTTAACAATAACTTAAATGTGTTTTTAAAAATCATAATATTTCCTACTTTATTTGAAAGTATTTTCTTTCGTCATAGCGTGATAAGTTAGAAAGGTCAAAAAATGCAGTAAGCGCAAAAGAAGAATAGTACATTATAGAAATTATCAAACATATAGTGCTTACTATATGAAGTGCGATTGAACTAAAATTAAATATTGAAATTAATGGAATGATAATAACATAAGGCACTAAATAAGCAAGAAGTAAAGCAAAAAAGTTTTTTCCAAGTAAATTTACAGTGCTTGAAATTGCTTGTTTAAAGTTATAGCCATTAATCATCATATTAGGAACATTTATAAGTAGTGCAAGTCCAACAAAACTAATCACACAAAAATAAAGTGTGAAGAAAATTATTGCACAAATCATGCACCCAACCCCAGCGGTTGTGTTTAATCCGTTAATAATTACATGAAACAAATATATTAAAGTTCCACACAAAAATGAAACAATAAAATTTATAACAACAAAAATCATTAGATTTAATAAAATTGTTAAAATGTTGTTATTAATGTAATTTTTGAAATTATAATAATTGCGTTTTCCACTTCTAAAATGATTTTCAATTTCACCGCAAATTACGCTTGCGAAAATGCTAATCAAACCAAAACCAATAATATAAAATAATATTTTAAGCCAGCTTATATCAATAATTGCATAAAACACATCACCAAAGCCAGTTACAACTAAATTTGCGTAATTATTTATAAACTCCAAAAATTTAAACGGACTAACTAAACTTCCTATAAAAACCGCAGGAATTAAACTCATTAAAAACAAAAATAAAATGTTTTTAAAACAATATTTAAAACTTAGTTTTATATAACGCATCTTTAACTTCCTTTCTTAATTATATAACAAAAAATAATAAATTACAATTATTTTATAAAAATTATTTTAATAGTTTAATAATTTTTAAGAAAAAATTGATTTATAACAAATCAATTCTTCTTTTTATTTCATCTTTCCCCAAAATTTTGCAAATTTCATACAAATCTGGAGTATTTTTCTCTTTTGTAATTGCCATTCTAATAATTCCAGCAATATCCGCATAACTGCCTACATATTTATCAGGATTTTCCTTATAAACTTTCATGTCAGAGCAAAATCCTAAATCTTCACCAAGAACTTTAATTTTCGAGAACCAAACATCTTTTTCATCAAGTTCATTATAACCATCAACATATCTTGAAAGTAAAGTTTTAATGTCGTTTAAATTAAATCTTTCTTCAAAATCATATCCAATTTTCTTATCAAATAAACTTTCAAAGAAATAATAATATAAATTTTTTATATCTTTAAAACTAGCAATATCTTTTCTTGGTTTTTTTGTTCCCCTCTCAATAGAGAACATTTTAATAGCATAATCTTTTTTATCACAAATCAAATTATATAATTCTTCATCATATTGTTTTGAGTATGCCAAAACATCGTTATAAACTTTTTCCGCACTAAATCTACTTATTACATTTTTAGAAATATAATTCAATTTTTCATGGTCAAATTGTGCCCCACTTTTGTTCATGTTTGAAATTTTAAATTGATAATCACCCATGCTTGCAAGTGGATTATTTAATCTAAATGTTTCAAAGCCAGAGTTTAATAATATCATTAAATATTCTCTAATTGCTTCACTAGGAATTCCCGCTTCCAAAAATTTTCTACTATCAGCCCAAGGGTCATAACGCTTACTAACTTTTCTTGCATTGCCCGTTTTTTCGTCAATTGTCAAAATTTGAGCAGTGTGCAAATATTTTGGATGAGGAAGATTAGCAAACTCAAACAATTGCATATGAAGAGGAACAGAAGGAAGCCAACTCTCATCTCTTACAACAAGTGAAGTGTGCATTAAAGTGTCGTCAACAAGGTGTGCTAGGTGATAAACCGCTTGACCATCTTCTTTTAACAAAACATAATCAATAAAGTTTTTTGGAAGCGAAATTTTTCCTCTTAATTCATCAGTAAAAACAATTCTTTGTTCGCCGTCACCATCTGCTTTAATTCTAATTTTAAAAGGTTTATGAGCCTTTAAGTTTTCTTCAACTTCTTCTAAACTTAAATTCCTACATTTTGCCCACTCGCCATAATAACCAGTTTGAAGCCCAAGTCTTTTTTGTTCTTTTCTATAATCACAACTATCGTCTTCGTCGTCCCCACTACAAAAACATGGATAAGCCTTACCCATTCTTACCAAATCTTTACAAAAAGCCTGATAAATTTCTTTTCTTTCGCTTTGTTTATATGGTCCATAATCTCCAATTTGCAAGTCGCTACTAACATATCCTTCCATAGGTTCAACGCCAAAATCTTTTAAGCAAGGATACATTATATCAGCCGCACCTTTAACTTCACGTTTTTCATCTGTGTCTTCTATTCTAAGCAAAAACACACCGCCACTTTGCTCTGCAAGAGTTTTGTTAAGTAGTGCTTGATAAACAGTTCCTATATGTAAATATCCTGTTGGACTTGGTGCCACACGTGTAACCAAAGCACCTTCCTTCAAATCTCTTTTAGGATATTTCTTTAAATAATATTCAATATTTTTATCTATGTTTGGAAATAACATTTCCGCTAATTTTTCGTAATCCATAAAATCCCCTTTTGTATAATAATTTTACCTTAAAATTATAAAAAAGGCAACAAAAGTTGCCCGTTATTTAACAAATTATAAACTTTTTAAATAAGAAATTAATTTGTTAGAATAATCTAAAAGTTTGTTTTTGTAACTTTCAATAAATTCTTGTTTATATTTGTCTTCTTCTTTAATTGAAGAGAAAACTTCTTTTTTATTTTTTTCTAATAAATCGTCAAAAATTTCTGATTGTTTTTTAACGCCATCTTCTAAAACTCTTGAAATTTTATAACCTTCAAGTTTTTCACTTTCTGTTACATCATCACTTTTTAAAGAAATTTGAAGTGATAGAATTTCTTTCAAATTCGAAATTAATTCTTTATTTTCAAGTGCGTTATTTTTAATATTGATTGAATAATTTAAAATATAATCTGAAATTAATAAACTACAATCGTTAATAAGTTGATTGTTCGCAGAATAATCAATCGTTACATTTCCGCCATAAAGTAAATCGTCAACAGATATAATTTTAACTATATCATTATTAACCGCATCGCCATAAACTTTATTAAATTCAAGCAAATCTTTTAAACATTTATTTAAACTGTTGTAATAATTTGTTAAGTTATATTTTGCAATATCTTCTTTAGCAATAATCATATAAGATTTTGAACTATTGTTAAAAACATTTTCAAGAGAGCGTTTTGTACTGTTTAAACTTCCAATGTGTGATTGTAAATTTTCAAGTTGAATATACATATTCTTTTTATATTCTTTTCGTGTTTGAGCGTTATTTGTAACGGACAAAACATCATTTGTTAAATATGTAGAATTAATTCCTCTATACAAAATTCCATAAACACCAAGATTGTCAAAACTCATTCTATCATCATTAGATAATAAATTGTTAAAATCAGTAAGGTCGTCATCACTAATTGCAAGTGTTAATTTTTCGCTTTGATAATTTGGGTTAAACACATCTCCCACAAAAACATTTTCATTGTTTAAACTTATGTAATTATACTTTTCTTGAATAGAAAGAAGTGTTGCATTATCGGCATGAGTACAACCACTTAAAACAGCCACAATTAAAACAAGAAAACTTAAAACTAATGTACTAAACTTTTTCATAATAAGCCTCCTTATTTATGTAAGACAATAAAAGATTGAAATCTGAAAAACTTACTTTATTTTCTCCGCCAATATATTCATCGCTTTCAAAATATTCATTAAAACAAGTTTGCCACTCAGCCTTTGTATATTTGTTATACAAAACAACAAATTTAACCATTTCGTTATCTATTTTATCTTTATTCTGATTTAACAATTCAATTTTAGCGTTCATGCTTATTACTAAATCCGCATTTTTCATGCTAGAACTTAAACTAGCATTTGTTAAAATATTTTTCATTCTAACAAGATTAAATTCAGGATCATAACTTTTTCCAGCATAAATTTTGTTTTCGCTAATTTCAAGCATATCATCATTTAATTTTAAAAATTTACTTATAACAATGTTAAATTTTTCATTAGCCTTGTTTTCTCTTCCAGTAAGTTCAGTGTCATTTCGCTCACTTGAAGGCAAATCTAAATAAGCCTTTAAACTAGCCAAAGCATTATCTAAATCTTTTAGACTTTCACCAAATTCTTTAAATCCGTTTTTAATAATATTTGCTTCTTGTGCATTTAAAGTTGTTGAACTTAACAAATTTTCCGCATAAACAAGCCCATTTTTAATTGATTTATAAATTTCATAATTTTGTGAATATTTATCATAATTCAAACTTGTAGAACTCATTTTTTGTTTTACAACATCAATATTGTTCTCCGCTTCTTGATTTGACTTATTTTGATTAATCACAAAAGTTTCAACAACAAAAGGTGCATTTTTGTTTACAAGTGCGAAAATTCCAAATCCAATTCCGCAAACTATAATCAAAACCACCAAAAGTCTAACTACGTGTTTCATTTTCTCTCCTGTATGCTTCGTTTAATTTTTCTAAAACTAAATTTATGTCAATTCCATGACCTTCGCAAGCCTCTTCCAAAGTTTCCATAACCGAATGTGGACAGTGCAAACAATGCATTCCAAATCCAAGTAAAATTGGTTCAGCCTCATCTACAAAATCAAGAATATCAGCTAGTATTGTATCTTTATTAATTTTAAATTCTTCCATAATAATCTCCTTTATATTTTAAATTATATAATTTATTCTTTATTTTGTCAATATGTGGAAATAACTTTATTTCATAAAATTAAAGTGCAATCAAATAAAATCATATAAATATTTCTCAAACAATAAAAGTTTTAATCATATAAAATTTAAAAATTTAATTTTCATTTTGTTTCAACTAAATTTATTTGTTATTAATGAATAATAACGCTTTTACAATTTGGGCAAACAAAATCGGTTTTTCTTACTTCACACCCGCAATTTTCACAAACTTCTTTTTCGATAAAACTTTTTCCGCAAACAAAGCACCTTGTGCTACTAGACGGAAGTTTCGCCCCACAGTTATCACACACAAAATAAGCCACATTTTCAGTTTTAATATCGTCTAAATTATAAATCGACTTTTTCTTAAAACCATAACCCGAATTCTCATTATCCCCGCCTTTATTTTCATTTTGTTTAATCGAGTTTTCAATACCCACTTCGTTAAGTGACAATATTTTATCATTAATATTTTGAAAATTATCCTCAATATTAACGTTTTTTCCGCTAAAATCATCATTTATATTGTCAAAATTTTGATTTTCTCTAATCTTTTCATTTTCGCCGTCAAAACTATTCTCTTCGCCAAATTTATATCCATAATCTAAATCATAATTATCATCACTATTTACTTTTTCACCAATTGTTTCCAAATTTTTTATGTCTTTTCCGTCATCTTTAAGTTCAAATTCAATAATTTCTACTCCAATTTGTTTAAGTTTGGTTACAACATAATTTTCTATTTTCTCTTTATAGTTATTTTTGTTATCTAAAACATAATAATAAATTAATTGACTTGTATAAAAAGTTAGTTCTTTAAAAGCATAATCATTTTCAAATACAATTTGTTCTAAAAACAAAAATTCTAAAAACTTTTTAGGATTAAAAATCTTTACTTTAAAACAATATTCAATTTCTTTTTTAAGTCTTTCAATAAACACACCATCTTTAATTATGGTTTCACTTAAATTAACATAATAAATGTCAGCGTTAAATTCAGTTTTATATCCCTTTTTTGTTGGCTTATCTAATTTGTTAATTTTACAGACCTTTGGAAAATTGAGCCCACTAATTTCAAATTCTCCACTAGGCACTTCATCTAAAAGTTTTTCACGGCTTAAAAAAACAGCACAAAAACTATCCGGCACAACAATTTTGCTTGAAAGTTTAATTTTGTGCTTTGGCATAAGCATAACAACCAAATTATCTCTATTTTTCACATCTAATTCATATTTAATTTCTTTTTTCTTAAAAAGTTTGCTAAAAATACCCATTAAAAAAATTATATCACAAAATAAAGTAAATTCAATCGTTTTGTTAATAAAAACGCAAACTTCCGCATATTGTATAATAAATTCTAGGAGGATTCAATGATTAATTTAACCGATATTTTAACTAAACCAGTTTTAAGTTTAAGTTGCACAAAATGTGAAGGGATTGTAAAGTCTGCAATATTTAATCACAATTTTAAAAGACTTAAATATCTTGTATTATTTGATGAAGAAGAAGATTTAGAAGACAAAGTTTTGCATTACTCTTCAATTTTTTCAAACGGCGAAAATGCAATTGTCATTAAAGATGACCAATACTTAACCCCACTTTCAGCAAGTTTAAATGCATTAGACAAGCCTTCTCCAATAAACAGTAAGGTTTACACTTTTTTAGGCAAATATTTAGGAACTATTCAAGAAGTTGTTCTATCGGATTCTTTTTTTGTTCATTCAATAAAAACCGCAAATCAAGAAATTTTATCGACTGACATAATTTCTTTTGGTGAAAATGTTATTTTTGTTCAAGACGAAAATAAAAAAGCAAAAATATCAAGTTTAAAAAAGAGGAAATCTAATTGCGTAAAAATTCAAGATATAAAAGTTTCAGCCGACCAAAAAGTGTATATTTTGTCACCTACAAGTAGTAGCAAAAAAAATTCAAAAAAAACTCAAACTTTGCAGCCAGATAGCACCGTTTTAAACGCAAAACCACAAAATATCAACCTAAACGAAAACATCGAAAAAGATGCCGAAGCAGAAGATATCTCAATTTCGCCAATTACGCCTACAGAAATAAATTCAAGCGAAGATGCCTCAAATTTAGACGAATTAAATAATTCTGCTCAAACTGCACCAGAAAAGCCAAAACTCGTTTATTCCCTAACCGAAGAGCCATCAAAACCAGGACTGGTTATTTCAAATTTTGAATTTTTAATTGGAAGAAAATTAGAACAAAATATATACTCTTCAAACAACGAATTAATAGCACGAAAAAACACAAAAATAACAACAGACACAATAATCAAAGCACGATTATTTAATAAAACTCGTGAACTCGTAAAATTTTCTCGTTAAAAACAAACATAAAACTATAAATCAATAAAAAACACTAGGAAAAATTCCTAGTGTTTTTACAACTAATCAATTTCCAAATCATTAAAATCAAAAAGTTTACTATCAAAAAATTCTTGCATACTTAATCCAAGTTCACGAATAATTAATGCCATGTTTTTAAAATTTGGAGTTTGATATTTACAATTTAAAATATCTGTAAGCGTACTATGATACAATCCTGTTTGTTGACCAAGTTTGTATTGTGTTATTCCCTTCTCTTTTAATATTTCTCTAACCCTTAATGCAAAAGCCTTATTAAGTTTCATTTTCACTTCCCCTATATAGTGTTTTCACTACATACATATTACTTTACATATACGGAAAAACTATTTAAGGAAAAACGGACTTTTTTGTAATATTTGAATTTTTTTATGCTATAATAGGCATGGAAAACCCGAAACAGTATAAAAAGGAGAATAACAAATGAGAATTAATGAAAAAAAACTATTAAATCAATCCAAACAAAAAATTAGCAAAATTATTAACATATTAAAATCTAAAACCTGTTGTTTTACTGGTCACAGACCACAAAATTTACCTTGGGGCGAGAACGAAGAGGATTTTAGATGCCAATTAATGAAAATTCATTTAAAAGACGAAATTATCAAATCTATCAATTATGGTTATGTTTATTTTATTTCTGGCATGGCTCTGGGTTTTGATATCATTGCCGCTGAAACCATTTTACAACTCAAAAAGGATTTTCCTCAAATCAAACTTATTGCCGCACTCCCTTGCAAAGATCAGTATAAGTTATGGAAAAATTATCAGATTGAAAGATATCAAGAAATACTTTCTAAATGTGATAGTATTCGCTGTTTATATGGAACATATAATAACAAATGTATGCTAGAAAGAAATATGTATATGCTAAACAATTCTTCACAAGTAATTAGTCTTTATAATGGTAAAGGTGGCGGAACTCTTTACACTTTAAAAAAAGCAAAAGATTTGGATTTAAAAATAATATTAATAAAATGTAATTTAATTTGATTAAAATTTTTTAACTATAAAAAAGAGCACATTTTAGAAAATAAAATGTGCTCTTTTTATTAATTTAATTTTATCTTCAAATTTTTAATCCAAATTTTCAGGTAAAACATCTTCTATGCTTTCTTTTTCAGTTTTTGATTCTTTAGTAGTGTTTTGATCATCTTCCTCTTTTGCTTCATTTTTGTTTTCTTTGGAAAATTCTTCTAAATCTTCTTTTGTTTTAATATCTTTGTCTGTTTTATCTTTATCAACAACACCAATTGTAACCATAAGTCCAATCAATGCCACCGAAATTGATATTACGGCTTCAATATTCAAATTTATTTTGAAAACATCCATTAAAACTTCAAGTAAAACAACAACACTTGCCAAAACGGTCATCAAAAACTTATAATTCAAAAATTTTTTCATAATTTTATCCTTTAAACCACTTTGGTTTTATTTTTTGCTCTAATTTTAGAATTTTCAATGTCCTCTTTAATTTCTTCAACATTTTTTTCAATATTTTCAACAGCATCTAAATGCCTATTCAAACTTTCAATCGTCTGAATATATTTTTTTTCACGCTTACTGCTGTCTTTCAATTGAAATATTAAAAGACCTAAAAACAACACCGCAAAAAGTCCATTTTGTATGGCCAAATTAACTATTTGTTCCCACATAAAACACTCTTTTTAAATATTGTAAGTTACAAGTTTAAAGTTTTAATTTTTTTAATATCCAATGTTTCGTATGCTTCTTGTTTTTCTTTTTCAAGTTTTTCGCTATCTTCTTTTTCCGAAAAATTACATTCAAAACTTTTTAAAATTTTTTCTAAATCGTCTTTCATAAACATTCTCTCTTTTTCAAAAGTTTTATAAAATTTAATTTCAAGTTCGTTTTTAACTTTTTCTTTACTTATTAAATCCATATTCAATTAAATCTATGCTCAATTTCAAATTTGTGATATACGCCTTATCAATTGTGCTTTTAATTTTTATACCAATTTGTTTGCCCTTTAAGTTTACCCTTATTCGATTTAACGTATCTTTCCCTTTAAGGCTAAAACTTTTGCTTTCGTTTTCAGTAAAAATAGTAATTTCAGCATCATATTTTGAAAGAATAGTAAAATCTCTAACAAATTTAATTTTATTAGAATATCCAAGGTCACTTAAAGGAGAAATCCATTCTTTAATAAGTGGTTGGTCAAAAAATTTCCCGTTACTATTAAGTTCCAAAACTCTTTGAGTTTCAACAGAATTTAAAAGGATTGCAATTTTGTCCATCTTGTTTAATTTTATAGAACACAAACAAGCAATATCAACGCCTCTTAAAATTTCGTATTCATTTGTGCTTGCATTTAAAATAACCAAAGCATTATTTTTATAACTTGTCTGATTTTCACAACCAATAATGTTGTCATCATCAAAATTAAGTCTGCACGCTAAATAATATTTCCCCGAATGAAAAACTGCTTTTGCAAAATCATTATTTTGATTTTTAAGCATTTCGTTTACGCCCAAATTTAAAACCTTACTGGTTACACCATTAAAACTGCAAAGTCCGTCTTTTGTAAGCATAATCATTTTATCCGAACAAATACAAACTGTGTTTTCATAAATCCTGCTTCCCGACAAACTTAAATGAATAATGTCCAAATTAGATTTATTTTCATAGCAAATTATTTTAGTTATTCCATAATCACGAATAGCATAAACATAGTCTAAAAACGAAACAACCTTGTTAATTTTGCCTCTATCGTCATTCATCTCAAAAACATTGTTTAAAACATGGGTAATAAACTCCCCAGTTTCTTCGTCAATAATTTCATAAGTTTCAGTGTAACTAGGAAGCCAAGTTGTGAAATTTGTATCGGCATGATAATACAAAACATTTCTTTCGCCATAACCACTACCGAACAATTTACCCTTGTTTTCACACATACTATTTAGTTGCGGAAAACTCTCCATTTTTGTTGGATTTCCAAGCCCAGCGAATTTATACATTCCAAGAGTTTCCGATCCAAAAATGGTGTAATCTTTACCATCTTTTTTAATGTTATAACTAAAAGTAGGTGGACTGTCGAATGTGTCAGTTACATAATCAAAAATATACGGAAATTCACAAATAATTCTGCTAAAATAAATTCGTTTATCTGCCCCATAAAACAATAACTTATCCGTTCTTCCACCATTATCGGCTTCATACATTTTATAAAACCACATAGTTTTAAAGTCCACCCAATCAACATTAGGGGGCTGAATCATCGGTGCCAAATCATCATTTACATAATTAGGGCACATTAGATTACTAAAACCATAACCTTCGGTCAAAACGCCTTTTCCATAAGCAAAATTATAAACAGCAACGCAGTAATTAGGGTCAAGAACATTTTCTTCTTTGTCAAAATTAAGTCCCTTTGAAAAGTCGTTAATTTTAACAACAATTCTTTCGGTTTTAGGTTTGCTATCACTTTTTTTAACAAACATTATAGCCACCTTCTTTTTGGCATAACAATATTTTTTCTTGCCCGCATAGCACATTCTAAACTTTCTTCAAATTTAGATTTGTAAACTCCACTTTGGTCGTATTCCCCCGAAACATAGCAATATTCTTTATTAAGTCCAAGAGCCAAAACTCTATCCGTCAATTTCCCATTAAAATCAGAAACTTCACTATTCAAAGTTGCAAACTCAGGTTTATAGCAATAAACTATTCTATAATTCCCGTCTTTTACATACAAAACATTGTCGTAAATTTCACACTTTACTTCAATTCCAAATTTATTTTCAAGCCTGCAAAGTTTATAAAAATCTTTATCTAATTTAGATAAACTAAAACTTCCGCCACTAACTTCAATATTTTCTACTATTGCCAAAGGAATATAATCAGTTGCAATTTCCTTATAAACAAGATTAAAGCATCTGGTTAAAAGTTCAAGCGTTTTTTCTTCACTCGACTTAACTGTCCCTTCGGTTATTTCATTATATTCTTTTTCTATGTCAAAAGTTTCATCATAAATTTTACTTCCGTCCAAAAGTTCATCAAGTCCCAGCATAGTTGACGATAATTTCACAATATCTCTAACTTTCACTTTAATTTCCTCCACTTAATTTGTCATTAAATTTATCAATTTCATCAAATATTTCATCAGCGTTTTCAATTTTAGTTTTGTTAATTAAATTAATAATCCTGTAATCTAGCGTATCATACGGACACACAAGTTCCAAGGTTAAATTAACTCCTCTTTTAAAATAAATTTCAAATCTGTGTTTAACAATATTTCTAAAAACTCTGTAACAAGGATTAATTTCTTTAATCTTTCTTACAATATCTAATAAATCGTTTTCAATTTCGTTCATTTTAACTCCATTATTAGTTAAGGCTGAAAAATAAAATTTCAGCCTTCCTAATAAATATTTTAGTGTAAACTATTTAGTAATTCCGCTAATTTTTGCTTGACCACAAGGTTTAGAGCAAATTAAATCAGCATATTTAACAAGAGTAGCAGTATAAGCAGGATAACCAGGTTTTTGACGAATTATTTTTCCGCCTTCGTCTTCAAGCCATCTCCAATCACATAGTTGATGTAGTTCAAAATCTTTTGTAGAAAGCAAATACATAGTTCCATCAGCAACAAATCTATCATTAACAACAGGAATACCGTTATAAGAAAGTGCTTTAAATCCTCCTTGTAAATCCATAACATCAATGTTACTTCTGCAAGCAGTTAATAATTTTTGATAAATTCTTCTAACATCGTTAGAACAAGTAATATAATCAACAACACTTCCGCCAATTTCATCAATATCGTCAATACAATTTTGCATTAAGTCTTCTGTAAGTTTTCCATCCGTTGCAGTTTTCTTAACAGGGCTCATCCAACTATAATCTGCTTTTGTTACGCCATAAAGAGAAGTGATAGAATCATCAAAAATTGCCCCAAGACCAGTAATTTCTTGATTTAAACTATTTTGCATAGCAAGATAATAAGTATCATTTCCCATAGTGATTGAATTAGATTCACTTAAATAAACCTTTTTATTTGCTCTGTCTATTTTTGTTATTCTTGCAGTTAAACTAGCGGCAGAGTTTCCAGTTTTAAATAGTTGAACCATTTGTCCTTCCATTAAATTTTTAACGCTACCAACTGTAACATTATTTGCCGCAATTGCACTAACATCAGCAAGTTTACCAGTGCCATCACCAAATAGCATTCTAGAAAAGTTGAAGTTAGATGCTTTAATTAAGCCTTCCATTTCTGCATTTAATAAATTTACAAAAGCGCCTGCATTGCTTTCACTTGCTCTTATTGCTTTGTCGGAAATTTCAATTACGCCATACAAATTTTTTAAACTTGTAACAAATTTAACATAATTGTTTCCCGCACTTTCTGGAAGGGCGCCAGTTTCAGTGCCAGCGCCAACACCACCATTAACACCAAAAGTTGTTAATTTAATAATTTCTTTGCCCCAAACATCATTGCTTGTTTGTTTAATTCTTGCTAAAAGCGGATTAGCCTTAATATTTAACGCTTCGCTAACAACATCAAGATAGGCATCTTTTAATGCATTTTGAGCATTATCAATAGTAACCATAATTTCTCCTTATTTTTTCAAAATGTGCATTGCAAATTTTCCCGCCTCGGATAAATCTTTTGGCTTAAATTTGGGGCTAGAAACAACATTTGTTCCCACCCCGCCAGAAATTAATTGCACATTTTTTCCATTTTTCAAATTTAACAAATAATCTTCAATAATTTTGTTTTTAATTTTTTCATTGTTATAAACAAACTCGTTCAAAAATTCTTCGTCATTTGCTAATTGTTCTTTGGGCACAAAATTTTGTTTAAGCACCCTAGAGTACGCAAGTTCCAAAGCATCATCTTTTTTAGCCAAATCTTCATCAGAAATTAAGATTTCAGCAATTTGTTTAACATAATTTTTGGCATTTTCATTTTGGGCTAAAAACTCGCCAGTTTTTTTAAGCCAATCTTCTCTTTCATATTGTGGCAGAACAGTTTCAGATTTTTCTTTATCTTCTTCTGTTTTATTGCCTGAAAGTGCACTCAACTTTTGACACTTTTTAGTAAATTCTTTTTCCAAATTTTCATAAGCCTTCAAAAGTTCTTCTGTGCTTTTAAATTTTGAAGAGCCAGTAAGCGATAAATCGTCCGTTTCGTTTTTTTCTAATTTTTCATCAAGCGTTCCTGCTTTAAGGTTGACATTTTCGCTGTCTAGTTGTTCTCCAATGTTTTCTATCATAATAAAATCTCCTAATTCAAAATTTCTTGTTGTTTTTCTTTTCTTAACAACTCTTTATGTTTTTCAATATGGCAAAGCATAACTTCTTTAATTTGTGGCATAACTTTTTCCGCTTTCGCATATTCTTCGCCAAGCATAAAAGCGATATGTTCATCAATGTGAAGTTCATGATTGTCAATAACCAAAGGCTCGTCAATTTTAGCATTTTTAACCGCACTCAAATTTTCTTTTCCCGCCTTTTTCATGTGAAGTTCTTCAAGGTCATATTGATTATCCCACATACCAAATCCCAGCATTTCAAGAGTTTTTGCTTTAATTCTCGTTGTCAATTTGCCGTCCTCGTTAGAAAGCAAACCTTTTTCTAAAAGTTCAAAAATTAAACTGCGTTTTTGCGCTTTCGTTTCCCCAATTTCATTTTCAGTTTGAAACACAATATCATCACTAGAAATGTCACTATTTCCGAAATAAAACATTTCTATGCTTCCGTCTTTACCAATAACTTTTGCTATTCTAACAGAATTTACAAATTGTTTATAAAGTCTTAAAATATTTGCAGCAATACATTTAATTGCAAACTTAATTTGGTCAGACGAAACATTTAATCTATTACTATCTTGTTCAAGTAAAAGTTCAAGAGTAACACCCGATAAATTGTTCTTATTAATGTTTTTAATCATTAAATCCGAAACCCCACTAATCGAGGTAAATTCTTCAAGCAACTTATCTTCTTCTTCCTTAAAATCAGAAGGGATTGTCCCATTATCCATAATTTTAGGAGCGTTACTTCCTTGCCTATACACCAAAACCTTTCCTGGGCACAAACCTTCCTCTTCAAGATTTTCGCAGTCCACAGACCCATCTTCAACAGTCAAAATTCCCATCGAAAGCCTGTTTAAATATTCGTGTTTACGATTTTTAACAGCGTTATAACTTCTTTGAACAGGAATAATTCTTTCAATTATGCTTGTTCCAAAAAAACAATTTGGTTTTTTAATTGAAACTTGCTTAATAAATGGAAAACCTCTTTTACCATCTTCTCGGTTTACAAAAGGTAAAATTCCGTCATACACAAGCGTTTTCCCTGCAACAATAATTAACCTTCCGTCAGGATATTCGCTTGTTGGAGCAACATATTTTTCAATAACAAGAACTTGGTCATGTTTAATCATGCTTTTCATCTTGCTTTTTTCCACCATGCTTGTTTCTACATCATCTAAACTAAACACATCAATATCGCTTCCCAGTTCTTCCACGCCCCAAATTTTCTTAACCACATCTTGATGATAACTTTTTGCATGAATAATACTCATACAATCATCAACATTTTCATAACTTGTGCTGTCTGGAAAAATTTCAAACGGCGAAACAACTTCTACATCAACATCACCTTCAAAAACATCTTCGCCGTCAACCACGCCAACTTTCTTGCCTTTTTGGCTGTTCCAAAACACTTTGTAAATTCCTGTTCCACAAATTTCACTAAAATGAGTGCAACTAGCAATCTTGTCACTAATATTCAATTTGTGATAAACACAGTTAATCAAGTTTTTCGACACCTTCGCAGTAGAAATATCTTCTTCGCTATTGGTCGCTGGAACAACACTCATTGCTGGTCTAATTTGTCCAAGTTTAGCAATTCTACTTTCAACAACTGGCGCAATATGGTTAAAAACTTCTCTTTCTTGCCAAAAATATTGTTTATCAAAATCTTCAACATCGCTTCTAACAACCATACAATACTGGTCGCCATACAAAAAGTTCATATTTAAAATCCACTGGGCTTCAATCGGTTTTCGTTCAAGTTGTCTTGCTTTAAAATCTTCAATAGTTTCTTTAACCAAGTTTTCTTTATACTTATCAACAACTTTTTTAGAAATCTTATTTTTCATATTTTCTCCTAAATTTTATTTTCTTCTTTAAGTTTTTCAATCAATTTATCTCTTTCAATTAAAAGTTCTTCATCGGTCATTTCAGTCAGTTCACTTTCTTTAAAGCCTGCTTGCATTTCAAGCAAAACTTTAACCGCACTAATATCTGGTGGAATATTTTTTTTCGTAACTTTACGTTTCGTTAAAACCATCTTGCCCTCTTCTTCTTTGCAAAATTCTTCCGTCACTTCCTTGTTTAAATATCCAAGAGCCCGTTTTATTAACGCTTTATTAAGTTTTTTGTTATATTCTTCTTTTTCCATATCTTTCATTTTTTGCCTTTCTAAATAATCTTTCTTTATCTTTTTGAATACTGTTTTTTGTGGTTTTTAAATGGTTTTCTGGGTTACTCATAACATAATATCGAAGTTCGTCCATAGCATGGTCATCTTTTTTAATCGGGCAATCACCATTTCCCCAAAAATAGCCTTTAATTTCTCTAATCATATTTACGCAGTTTTTAAAAATGTAAAGTTTTCTTTCGCCCATGCTATTACAAATTAAACTTTTAACCCTGTTTATCCCACTAAATAAATCTTTATTAACATTCGTATTTACACAAATTCCATAATCATAAAACAGTTGAGCCACACTTTTTTGACACGCAAGTGTCGTTTGATTTGCCGCACTATCAATTAATGCTGAAAGTTTTCCATTTCCAAGTCTTGGCCAGTTTAACCTATCCGCAATTTCCAAAATTTTTTTACTATGATATTCCATATCCTTGTCCGCCTGATAATGTTCGTCAATAACATAAATATTTCCGTCAAAGTCAACCGCATAAAAATGACAAGAAAGCGGATTTCTAAAACCTGGGTCAATACTTATATTGTCATACCATTCTTTTGGACAATCAAATGGTTCAATAACATTAATTCTTTCATCAAAATTATTGTAAACAAGCCCGCCACTAAAACTAAATTTCCCGTCACATCTACTTTCAAGTTCGTCACTACTCATAGTCTTTTTTAATGCATCAATTTCTTTCGAATCTAAAAACGGATTATCTTTCCAACTTAAAAATTCGCACCAAACTTCATCATCTTGATTTTCATTCAAATAAATTGTGTTATAAACCCAAGTCAGCCCTTTAAGCGGTGTCATAGTCCCAAAAATTTCTCCACACTTATCAATAACTCTCATCTTACATTCAATATAAATATCTTGCGGAGGTTCTTCATCAAACCACACAAAATCTAAACTTGTTCCCTGAAATTTTTCTCTTCCCTGGTCACAACTTTTAAAACCAATCGTGCTAATCCCACCAAACACATTTTTAATTAAAATCTTATCAATAACGCCACATTCCAAACTATCTTTTCTGCCACTTATCATCACAATATCTTCAATCCAGTCGGGGTTTAAATAATGCAAAATTTTGCTTTGAGCAACATCTCTTTGAACTTGCGTAGATAAACTAACAACCCAGCCCTTAACATTCGGTTTATTTTGCTTATATGGGTGAATACCCCTTGCCAAATAAATTGCTTCGACGGCTCCACATTCGGTTTTGCCCGTTCGGTTCCCGCCAAACACCCACCTGTTTTTTTTGTTACATTTATGAAACAACACTTGTTTTTCATGAATTTTTTCACCCGTGTTATACGAAAAAATTTTATTATTTTCTTTTCGCCTTAAAATTTCCTTGTCAATCAAATTAAGTTTTTCTATAAGTTCTTTCATATCTTCCCCACAGTTCTTAATGTTAGCCTTAAATTTTTGGCTATAAAAATTAAAATTGTATAAAATTATATTTATCGCAATATTATTATTAAGAGGATAATTTGAAAAAACATCTTATAGTTTTATGTTTAATACTTTATGTTATAGTTGGCGGAATTTTGCTTTCAAAATCCGAAAACCAACTATTTTTAGCCAGTGCAAATCAAGACAAACCCATTTATGCTAAAATTTCAGTTATAAACACGCCTCTTTTAAAAACTCCTTCAAACATTGAAGATTATTCAAATGTATATTTTTTGCTTGAAGAAACCTATTTTGTCAAAATTCTTTCAAAAATTAATTCAAATTTTTATTATGTCGATTACAATGATATTCACGGTTATGTAAATTCGGCAAAACTAACACTTGTCAACGAGCAAATTGAAAACCCGTTCTTAACAAACATAAAATTTAAAATTTCAAAAGAATGTTATTTGTTTTCCGAACCTAAAAATCTTGAAAAAAATCAAATTCAAAAACTTTCTCTCGACACAAATGTCACTTTTATAGGGAAAATTTTTTCAGACGAAATCTTCAAAAACAGCGGAAACGAATGGTATTACAGCAAAGTTTCCACTCCTAGTGGCGACATTTACGGTTATATTCACAGTGCAAACACTTCGAATTTATCTCCAATAGATAAAAATAACGAATACTCAACAACTCTCATTTCTTCCGAGCAAAACTCTCTTTTAAATTTAAGCGTAAAAACTCAATCAATAGTAATAACAATAATAAGCATTCCAATAATTTTTTTACTTTTTATATTTTTAAAAGGTTTTAAAAAAGTTTAAACATAGCCAAATTTTTTGTTTACTGCCAAATTATGAACTGCCAAACTAAAAATACTTGAATTAGAAATATCTGGTTCAGCCTTTTTAGAAATTTCTTTTTCATAATACTCATTAAATAAAAACAAAATCCATTTTTCGTTTTTAATAAGTTTAATTATTTTGTTTTCGTCATATCCAAAGGTTAAAAGATTAGAAGCAAATCCACAAATTGCCTCATTGTATTTTCTATAATAAGTACGTCTTTTTAAATCAAGCGCCTTCATTACCATATCGTGCGACATTTTGTCCACAAACCTAAGTGTTAAAATTTTACATTCTGTATCATCAAGCGAAAGTAACATTTTTTCAATTAAAACCTTAATATTAACAAGCGTTACTTTCCTATCTGTAATATTAATAATTCTCTGCATTTCTCTAAAAGTGTTGTCAAACCCATAAAAATTACAACTATTTAATGCAAAATTCTCCACAATTTTGTCAATTTCATTTGTTAAACTAAACAAACAATCATAAACATTAAGCAATGTTTTGCTCCAAACTTTTAATCTCATAAACCCTCCTAATAGTGCGATTAAACAGGCATTTTTTTGCCTCACACAACAATTATAAGGTATGAAATTTTACAAAGTCAAAGTTTAGTGCCAAAATTTTGTAAAAAATTACATTTTTTTACAAAAACCCACATAAATCGACATTTCAGTATATTTAAAGTATAAAAAACCCTTTTGTTCAACACTTTCTAAAATAATTTACGCAGTATCGCATTACATTACTTTTCTAGCAAAGAAATTAATCATATAATTTTAAAAACAATAAAACTCGTTTATAAAATTAATAATTTTGTCAAAATTTAAAAATATATATACATTTATTAAACTTTTTGGTATAATAAATGTATGAAAAAATTTTTATTATCACTTTTCATATTGCTTCAAGTATTGTTTATTCCAATTCCTTTAAACAATACTATTTATGCTGAAAATCAGATGCTTTCAGATTTTTCATCAAATAATTATTCAAATTTTACAATTTTATCTCAAACCGAATTTTATTGCGTAGATAATCAAACAAATCAAGTTGTACACTATAAAAACGGAAACACAACATCTTTTGGAAAATATGGCGAAGAAAGCGGTGAATTTGCACAAATTAAAAAATTATTAATATTAAAAAACGGAGAGATTGTTGTTTTCGACAATCTAAACAAACTTCACTTTTTTGATAATAACTCAAATTTTCTTTCAACCATTACATCAACTAAAATTGACAATTCCCTAACCCCACTAGGACAAGTGTATGATATTCAATCCGACATCTATTCAAATGTATATTTACTAGACTCAACCAATAACTATATTTTAAAAGCGTCAAGTGACAGTAAAAATTTTAGCGTTGTAAGTTCAACCACGCTAAACAGCAATACAAAATTCACGATTCTAAACAATTCTCAAAATTTTGTTATTTTAGACGATTGCAAACTTCAAAGTGGTGAAAATCAAATTTCACTAGAAATTGCCCCAAAAAGTTTGTTTACTGATGCTAAAAATTACATCTATCTTGTTTATGATGAAAAAATAGAAAAATATAATCAAAACTTAACATTAATAACCAAACTCGAAATTAATTTAGGAGAAAATTATTCTATAAACCTAGAAAATGGTGAAATCTATTATTTTCAAGATGCAGAAATTAAAACTCTTAAAGATTTTGCTTCAAATCTAGAAGATTACACTCCCCCAATAGATGTCAAAAACAAAACTCCATTATCTGAAAATATTGTAATTTTAACGCCATTAAGACAAGTAAATTTACTATCAAACCCTTATTCCAGCAAAACACTTAAAGTTTTAAACACCCAAGACAAATTAATTCTACTTGCAAAAACACAAGATTTTGAAACTCAATTTTGTTATGTTATGTATCAAAATGCAAACGAAACTTTCACAGGTTTTATTGAAGAGCGTTATCTAACGACACTTGAAATACCTTTAAAAAATGAAGAAATTATTTCGGTACGAAACGATGTTCCATATTACAAATATCCAAATGCAAAAATCGATTACAAAATTTCAAATTTCACAGAAAGCACTCTTTCTATGCTAAACGAATTTGAACTTGACGGCATAACGTATTATCAAATCAAATTAAACGATTTTGTTGTCTTTGCAAAATCTGATGATTTTATAAGTTCAGACATTTCATGGGTAAATGTTTACTTAATTACAAATGCTCAAATTGCACCATATAACAACGAGAATGTCACCTTATATCTTGATGAAAACAAAACTGAAATTTTAACTACATTAAACACAACGCAAAATGTAAAATTACTTGAAAAGCAATCAAACGGATTATCAAAAATTCAAGTGCTTTATAGCAACGAAATTGTTTCGTGTTATGTTGAAACAAAATTTATTGTTCCAAACAACGATTTATCTTTGCCACTAACTATTGTTTTAAGTTTAATTTGCTTAATAACAATAACAGTATTACTTATTAAATTNNTATTAACATATATGTTACAGAATTAAAAAACTTATAGTAAAATTGCTAAATTATTTTTTAATTCAACACAATTATACATTCATTTATCTATAAATTGCATTTTTAGTGCCAAATTTGTTGTAAAAAATCAAAAAAAATTGTATTATAATTTTAAGTTAGAAAATATTACTTTAATTGAAGAATTTTCATTTAAAATAGTTTTAAAAAAATAATTATCTAAAATTTAAGGAGTTATCATGATTGAAGTCAAAAACTTATATCTAAATTACATAAAAGAATATTCTGCTCTTTGCAATGTTTCTTTTTATCTTGAAGATAAAGAAAAAGTTGCAATAATTGGCGAATTAGAAAGCGGAAAAACCACTTTGCTTCGTGTGCTATGCGGATTAGAGAGTTACAATAAAGGCGAAGTTTATTTAAACAAAACAAACCTTAAAAACGCCGATTTTAAAAAAGATATAAACTTATTGTACCTATCATCTACTCCTGTATTCTTTACAAACAAAACTGTTCATTATAACCTTGCCTATCCATTAAAACTTAGAGGCTATTCCGAAGAGTTAATCAACAAAAAAATTAATCGTGCATTAGATATTCTTGGAATAGAAGGCTTAAAAGAAGAAAAAATTAAGAAATTAACAAAAAATGAAGCACTAATCGTTAACATCGCTCGAAGTATTATTCGTGATGCAGACATATATTTAATTGACGACATTTTTAAATTTGACGAAATTACAAACAAAAAAATTGCAAAAGTACTTTCTGAAAATATTAATCCCGATGCAAACGTAATATACGCATTAAACAAATCAAATGAATATTTATTGGATACTTTAAACATCACAAAAACCTTCACCCTAACAAATGGTAGTTTAAAATAATTTAATCTATCGCCAATAACCTTATATCACATTTAATATTTTATATATTTCATATATTTATTATTTAGTTTTTATAACAAACAATAAAAAATCCACTAATCTTATAGTGGATTTTTCATATAAAAGATATGCCTTTTGTTTGAAACACGATTTCGTGTATTCTAACTTTACATTTTTCTTTTATTATTTTATCATTTATCTTTTCTTTTTAACTTTTTTTTGTTTATCTTTAATTCTATTAATTTTGTTCTAATTTTTTTATTTTATTATAAATCACAAATTCACAATCTTATTTCTACTCTTCGAAAATTTATTTCTCCCTAAACTTTTTAGAAATTCTCTTTTACAAAAAAACGCCAAATGGCGTTTTTTGTTTTATTACTTAAAAGTTTATTAAAATTTATTTATTTTTTTTCTTTCTTTTTTTGCCTTGACCTTTATCGTCAGCATTTTCTTTATTTTCTAAACTTTCTTTCATTTTTTCTTCCGCAGCTTTAGCAAGTTTATTCAATGTGTCTTGAATACCTTTATAGCCTTCTTCTTTTTCTTCTTTTNNTTTTTCTTCGCCATCAAGGTTTTCCTGCTCTTCTTCTAGGGCTTCTTCCTGACTTTCTTCTTGACTTTCTACCGCAGGTTCTTCAGCAATGTTTTCATCACTTACTGGTTCTACATTTTCAGTAACTTCTTCGTTTTCACTTTCAACATTTTTATTTTTTTTGCTCTTTTTAGATTTTTTATTCTTTTTACCTTTTTTACTTACAACTTCTTCGGCTTCTACATTTTCTTCACTAGGAGTTTCTATTATCTCTTCTTGATTTTCCTCACTAGGTTCAACTGGTTCAACACTTTCTTGTTGTTCTTCTTGTGCTTCCCCAATTTCTTCACCACTTTGTTGCTCTTCAAGATTTTGAGTTTCCGCTAATTCTTCTTGATTTTCTTCCACATTTTCTTGGCTAGCGGGATTGTTGTAATAAACAGGTTCCCCATTTTCATCTAAATAATAAGCATTTTCATTGTCGTCGAAATAGAATTCTCTTCCGTCAGCATCAAAATATCTATAAACTTCAACAGCTTTTTTCTTTTTAAAGTTGTCAATCATATCATCTTTTTTCAAGATTTCACGTTTTCTACTTTCCAATTCTTGTCTAACTTCAAAGATTTCTTGATTTCTTGATTCTAATTCTTGATTTAATTCGCTAATTTGATTTTTCAAATCGTCGATTGTAAAATGATTTTCTTCAACTTCACTGCTTAAACTATCATAATTGTTTACTTTGTCCTCATACAAAGCAAGTTTTTCAGCCATAAGTTTATCTTTTTCTTCAAGTTGATGTGCTAAATCATTATTACTTTCAGTTAATTGATTAACTTGTTGTTCAACTTCTTTTTTAGTTAAAGTTTTCAAATCTTTATAAGTTTTGTCAGAGAAATGTCTAAATTCATCAGTCAAAGATTTTTCAGCAATAACTTTACTTTCTTCAATTTCTTTTCTTCTCTTTTCAATTTCAGCATTTAATTTATCAATTCTAGCATTATATTTATTTGTTGCTTTTTCAATTTCTTTTTCAATATTTTGTTCTTTTTCAACTTCTGCAGTTTGTTGACGCCTTAAAGAACTTCTTGTAATTTCATTTGTAACAGTTTCTATTTTTGCTTTTAAACTTGAAATCTCTTCACGAATATCTCTCAAATTTCTTTGATAGTTTTTATTTTCTTCGTCATAATCTTTTGTTACAGAAGATTTTTCAGATTGAATATTTTCAATTTCAGCAAGTAATCTTCTTCTGTTTCCCAAATAAGTTTCACTTTCTTTTAACGCACGTTGCATAACTAAACTACCATCAACGCCAAGTTCGTCAAAATTATATGTTTCGTGTTCAACTTCACTTTCTTGTGCTTTTCTTAATTGTTCTTCGTCATAAAGCGCACGTTGTTCCAAAAATTCTTGTAAAGCAGGAATGTTGTTTTGAATTTCTTTTGGTGTAAAGATAATTTCATAGTCAATTGCTTCTGGAAGATTTATAACCGCACGATCAATTGCTTTTTGGAAATTTGCAAAACTATAGAACAAATCTGTCATAATTGCGTTATACATAACATTGCTAAGCATAACATAACTAATTCCAATAAAGAAAGCCATAAGTGGAGTAATTAAACTCAAAATCATAGTAGCAATTCTTGCAGTATCTAAACTTCCTGTAAATTGCGAAGCAAGCACAAACATTGTGCTGAAACTGCAAAGCAAAAGCAAACTTAATTTAAAGTTTTTAATTCCTTGCTTATAACTATTTGTTCTTATTGGTTTAGTAATACAATTTTCTTCGGTTAAAAAATCACTTGGTTTTTTATCCCTGTTAATTATGTATCTTTGCCACTGAAAACGTAAAGTTTTGGGTGCTTTCATCATAATTCGGTTAAACTCAACCAAATTATCGTCAGTAATAAACGGATTTTTAGCAAGATATTCGTTTATTTTAGCAACAGCCTTATAAGCCTGTGATTCTGCCGAAAATTTGTTTCTTATAATTCTATAAACTATTAATCCAACCAATATTGCAAGAATTAATATTGCAACCCACTTATTTTCTCTTATACTTTGTCCAATACCGGCAAAGATGGCGCCGAATTTATTAACTATTTCATCCCACACTGAACTCAAAACTAAATTCATAAAATTCCCCTTTCGTTAAATTGGATTTGTTAAAATCAACTATATTTTTCTATATTATAAAATTTTGAAAATTTTTTGTCAAACGATTAAACAACATTAATTAATTTGTCTAAAAAAATTGAGTAAATATATTTTGTAATTTTTTTATTTGGATATTTTTCACTAATAGCTTTTTCATATAAATTTAATTGTAAACTATATTTTTTTATTAAATTAATGCTATTAAGCCTACTTGTTTTATAATCAATTAAAATAATTTCATCTTCTTTTTCAATTATAAGGTCAATAATACCTTGAATTAAAATTTTATCTTTGCTTTCCTTTCCAGTTATTTCGTCATATCTAACATTCATTAAAAACACTTTTTCTTTATAAATTTTATCCCCTGGCGTTATTAAATTTTTAATACTACTTATTGCTTTAAAGATTTTTTTGTCATCAATATAACTATAAACATTACTTTCTAGTTCATTATTTTCAATTAAATTAACAATGCTATTATGAACTTCTTTTTCATCATTGANNTTTTCAAAAGTGTGGTGATAAGCGTTTCCCACCGCAATAAAATCTTCTTTGTCCTCATCTGTCACTTTAAAATTAGTTATATTATAAATTAAATTATCTTCTTCTGATAAACTTGTAACACTGTTTTTTTCTTGAATCAATCGTGATTTCTCATACGGATAACTAAAATTAAACATTTTATCAAAAATTTTATAATCAAGCGTTAAAGTTTCTTTGTCCTTTACAATTTCTTCATCTTTATTTTCACTAAATAAATCTTCGTTTATAATAGTATAATCAACAAAATCTGAAATAGGCACGCTGAAAATTAAATCTAAATAACTACTGAAATTTAAAAACTTATTTACATTACTTTCAACTTTCAAATTATCGGTCTTACACGTGCCACAAATTGTCATATAATTTTTAGCACGAGTAAACGCAACATAACTCAATCTTACTTCTTCATTAAATTCTTCTTGCTTGTTTAAAATTTTTATTATCGAATAAATAATGTTCGGACTTTTTGTTCTGCTTTCTTCATCAAAATTATAAATTCCAATACCAAGATTTGCATTATAAATTAAGTTTGATTTATTTTTAGCAAAAA
>DLSG01000004.1:0-170 GCA_002501285.1 Christensenella sp. UBA7868
ATTTTTTATATAAAAATTTTAAATGCTAACAATTTTAAAAATTAAACCTTAAATTCATCTATCAAAATTATTTATCTACTTTTAAACCGACAAAATGTCGCAAAAAAACAGAAAAGTGTATAAAAAATATTTGTTTTGTTGTGATAAAATATCCGATAAGCGAAAATTTT
>DLSG01000004.1:183-9660 GCA_002501285.1 Christensenella sp. UBA7868
CTAAATAGGAGGAGTATATGACAATTGAAGGTTTAGAGGAAATGCTACAAAAATTGGAGGAATTAAAATCAGAAAAAGATTTTTGTGAAAAATGTATAAGTGTCTGTCTTGATGTTAACGAGCGTGAAAGATTATCGAAAAAATTAGAAGATATAAAATGGGATATAATGTTTTATGAAAGCGAATTAGATATAGATTAAAAATTAAAAACTTAATAAATATATTTTTATTGTCAAATATCTTTTTATATGTTATAATCATAAAGAGGTGTTTTTATGGAATTGTTGCTTGCAAACATTGATAAAGAAAACAATAGATATTTGCGTCGTGATATTGACGGTGGAATTTTAACCGAAAAATATGAAATAGATCGTTATAAATTAGAGCAATATGCAAGCGTTGTTGATAATTTGATGCTTGGAAATTATAACGAGTTTGGAGATTATGAAATTCAGCCCGAAATTTTAAGCGAACTTTTATCATGCAAAAAGGTTATCTCCGATAACTATGAAAACTTATTATTTGTTGAAAGTTTAGTGCAAGTGAATGCTTTTGGAAAATTAAATTTCGTAGTAAAAGTTGTTAATTCTGATGAAAATGGCTATAAAACTGCAATTTTACAAGTTTTAGAGCCAATTTATAAAGCAAAAGGTTATGTAGAAAATACACAAGCAACAACTATAAAAAAGATAAATCTTCCTTTTAATGATGTGTTTAAAAGCGAAGTTTACAAAGCATTTAACATAATAAGCGTTGAAGGGACGGGTGCCGAAAAAGAAACTCTTGAAGATGATAAATTTAATGAAATTATCAATAGAAAAGTAAGACTTTTGTATATTAAAAAGAACATTGAACAACAAGACGACTTTATGGTTTGTTACAAAAAGAATGTAGAAGAATTAAAAAAGACTGAAACAGGGAAAAAAGTATTAGAAGAATATAAGAAAGAAGAAAAAGTTGCCACTCAATACTTGAATATTCAACAAGATGACTATAAATCTAAAAATGAACTATTAACAAAAAATATAGAAGCGTTTTTTAAAGTTTTGCCAGCACCAATTTTGGGCAACTTGATAACTCTTCATAACAAAACAGTTGATAAAATAAAGAAAGTTAAAATGGCTATGCAAAAACAATTGCAACCAGAAACAAAATCAAAACCAAAAGTGCTTTTAGTAATAAAAAAGAAACCAAAAATAAATGTCGATGACGATATTTTTGCTAAATAAAAGCCAAAGACTCTGTTTAAATATAAGTGATATACTAACATTTGATAAAAAATTATAAAAGTAATTATAAACACACGATTTTGTAAAAATTTTAAGCCAGAGTTTTGCAAGCATTTTATTAAATAAAATTATAAAATGCTTGAATGCTATGGCATTCTTTATTTAATGACTAAAAAATGTCATAAAATTTTTTTATAAAAAATAATTAAAGAAGTGTTAAAAACACTTTTGTTAAAATAATATTAAAGATACATTAAAGTTTATGAGTTTTAAGACCTTTTTATCTAATAAAATATTAAAAAATATTTGTGTTATTTAAAAAAAATTTAAAAAAATAGTTGACAACTACTACTTTTAGTGTTAAAATAATAGAGTTTTAAAACATAAATGATCCTCAGTAGCTCAGCGGTGGAGCACTCGGCTGTTAACCGATAGGTCGTAGGTTCGAATCCTACCTGGGGAGCCAAAATGACATACGCTCACAATTTGTTGAGCGTATGTTTTTAAACATTATTCTATCATAGTTCTAAACTTTGGAGGAGTGATGGAATGGCAGACATGATAGTTTTGGAAATTATTGCTTGAAAAAGCATACGGGTTCGAGTCCCGTCTTCTCCAAATTTTCACTTATTTTAAGTTTTTATATATTTAAAGAGAGAAAATAATATATTTTCTCTTTTTTATTAATGTGATGTATTCACACTTATTTAATAAAATTTTTTAACATAAACTATGAGATGTTGCTTTGCTCACAATGCTTGCAAATCAAGTTGCTAAATGCGACTCCACATATTTTGTGGTATCATAGTTTGAATAAATATCAGTTGCTGGCAAATATTTCTAAGGCTGCTTACCGACAACTTCCGATAATATATAAAATATATAATATAAAATAAAAGAAATTCATAAAAACGTTTGAGTGCCACAGGCGCCTTATTAAAAATATAATATAAAAAATAAAAAACTATCTAAAAACGCTTGACAAGAAAACTAAAAAACAGCATAATTTTTAATAGATAGTAACAAACTAGAAACAGACGAAAAGGGAATAAAGAAACGAAATATCTGATGCGGTTGACCTCTGATGCGGTTGACCGAGGATGTGTGTGGAAAGTCTACACTTTTTTAAAATAAAACTGGTCAACTGGCCAGTTTTTTTGTTTTAAAAAGGATAGGTCATGGAGAGAAAAAGAAAAAAGATTAATGTAAAATTTATAGTTTTAATATTATCATTAATAGTATTTTTAGGTATGTCAGTTTTCACCTTTGCATGGTTTACGGACACTAAAAGTTATACCGGCACATTAAATTTTGGAGAACTAAAACTAAAAGTATCTGGCGGTGTTAGTGGTGACGGAGTTACATCGGCCACAAGCAAAATAGACTTTGATGTAACAAGATCAAGCGGACCCTCATATACTCTTACAAAAAAAGTTATGCCAGGGGACACAATAAACATTAATTTAACAATAGATTTAGAAACGGGTAGTGAGCCAGCGTATTATATAGTAAAAATTTATGATTCTAAAAACATTTTTGAAAATAACACATATTTTAGTGAGGATGGGACAATTGTTTATGTTTATGATGGAGTAAATACTTATAATCAAAATGATAGTACTAAAACATCGGTTAGTGATAAATATTGCGGAAAAATAACTGCGGGAAGTGCCCAAAATCTTAAAATATCAGCAAAAGTATCGGAAGATTATACCACTCAAAAAGAAACAACACAAGTAGAATGTAAAGTACTAGCGATTCAAAGAGCAAATTTGGAACCAAAAATTGCTAAAAAAGAAATGAATTTGAGTTATGGAAGAAATTTATATTCACTTCAAGACAGAGTATTTGCTACTTCTAATGGGTATGAGAATGCCACACAAAGAGTGCTAACGGGAAATCAGATTTTTGTGGGTATAACTGCAAATAATTATTGGGAGCCTTCTAATGTTGCTTCTGATTATTCAATTACGCAAGACAAGATTACGATGACGAATGTTTCAACCTCTCATTACGGAATTGGCTTTGATTTTAACTGTCAGGCTGGGCAACAATATATTATTAATGCAAATGTGACAAATGGCGAAATTCGTGTTGGATATTACTATTCGGATGGGTCTTGGGGAGAGATGTCTGTTGCTAGGCCATCGGGAGAGGGAATAATAAAACATGAATTTTCTGTGCCTAGTTGGTGCAAAAATATAGTAATAGTTTTTTTGGGTAATACAGTAAATGTTTTAAATACTTTTACAGATATTAAAATAATTCAAAATTAAGTGGTTAAAGCCACTTTTTTTTGATTGTAATCAAAATTAGGTTAAATTTTTAATTGTTAATTTACAAATTTAATTTAAAATAAAAAAAATTGTTAGGGTGCTTGTAAAAGTGTAAAAAAATTGTTATAATAAGGTTATGACTCAAAAAGAAATTATAGATTTATTTAAGCGATTTTTACTTATTTTTTTAATAGTAGGTGTACCTGTAATAATTGTTTTTACTTTGGTAGTAAAACTTTCAANNNNCGTGCTTGTGGTTTTAATTTCGGTTGCTATTGTTGGGGTCGTGCTATTTTTGGAAGAATTTTTAAGATATAAAAGAATTAAGAAAAGACAAGAGAGAAGAAAAAAAGAGGGTAGAGAATAATGGAAGCAAAAATGTTGCCACACAATTTAGATGCCGAGCAAGCATTGCTTGGTTGTATGCTTATAGACGAAAGAGTTCCGCTAACAGTTTTTAGTGAAGTTAGTAGTGAAGATTTTTATTCTAACGCACACAAACAGATTTTTGAATCAATGCTTGAAGTTTACAAAAAAAATATGCCAATAGACTTTGTAACAATTACAGACGAACTTGAAAATCAAGGTATGCTTAACGAAGTTGGTGGGGTTACTTATATCACAAGTTTAACAAATTGTGTTCCTAGTTCGGCAAATTTTAAAAATTACGAAGAATTAATTAAGCGTGATGCGATGCTTAGGAAGTTAATTCAATCTGGACAAAGCATTGTAGAGCATACTTTTAATAGTTCGGATCAAAAAGAAGCACTAACATTTGCAGAAAAAACAGTTTTTGATTTAAGTCAAAAACACGAATCTTCACATTTAACTTCGGCTGAAACTGCAATTAATGAAGTTATTGCGAAATTTGAACTTATAGAAAAAGACAAAACCGCACTTGCTGGGCTAAAAACAGGTTTTTATGGGCTAGATTTGTTG
Source organism: Christensenella sp. UBA7868 (assembly GCA_002501285.1). GTDB lineage: Bacteria > Bacillota > Clostridia > Christensenellales > UBA1242 > UBA7868. The sequence continues at coordinate 4,628 of DLSG01000004.1, forward strand.
ACAAATGGCTTCCAGAAATCCGATTTGATTTTGCTTGCCGCTCGTCCAGGCGTTGGTAAAACTTCGTTTGCTATGAATGTTATTAACAATATTGCGTTAAATGGTGGAAGTTGTGCTGTATTTTCGCTTGAAATGAGTGCTGCTCAACTTATGCAAAGAGCAATTTGCTCAACTGCAATGGTTTCTATGAGTAAAGCCTTGAAAGGTGAATTAAATACAAATGAATGGAAATTACTTTTAGAGGCAAAAGAAAAACTTTCAAAAGCGAAAATATTTATTGATGACAGTGCGTTAAACACACCTGTTGATATTTTAAGTAAATGTAGGCGTATTCAGCGTGAACATGGTCTTGACATTGTTATGATTGACTATCTACAACTTATGAGTAGTGGTAAGAAAACAGACAATCGTCAAACCGAAGTAAGTGAAATTTCAAGAAGTTTAAAAATTGCGGCAAAAGAATTAAATGTTCCTATCTTGTGCTTGTCGCAATTATCGCGTGCAGTTGAAGGTCGTAAAGGCAACAAACCAGTGCTATCCGACTTGCGTGAAAGTGGTGCGATTGAACAAGATGCCGACATTGTTATGTTTATTCATAACCCTGATATGTATCTTCAAGAAGACGGCGCAATTAAGCAAGGTATTGTAGATTTAATTTTAGCAAAACACAGAAATGGTGCGTTAGATACTATTAAACTTAAATTTATTTCAGAGCATACAACTTTTGTTAATCTTGACAAAGATAGTAATGCTCAAAGTCTGGAAAAACAAATTCCGCCTGAAAGAAAAAATAGAGAGCAAAAACAAGATGATAAAGGAAGTCCTAAACTTGAAAAAATTGAAGTAACAGACGCAGAATTAAATCAACTTGATGATATTTTTTAAAAAAATCCACTTTTTTGTGGATTTTTTTATGTTTTTTATATTTAATTTGTTTATTAAAATTTTGTTTAAATAAATATTGTTTTAAATTTTTTTACTAAATAAATAGTTCTATTTTTTTATATTAATATTTATTAATTACAATTAACATAAAATTAAAATTATTAAACTAAATTTCTCGTTGTAAATTTATTCCGTCACTATAGCCGCAAGGTGAAGGACAATTGAATCCATTTTTACATCTAGCACCTTTGCTATATTTTGAAAGCATATTTTTAATTTGTTCATCAGTAGTATTATTAATATATTTTAAAAGAGTTTGCTCGGTTTGTTGACAAATTTCAAGTTGAGCCTGCGAACATAAACGCTCGTTAAGTTTTAGAATAAAATTTTCAGGTGTTCCACGTTCATAAATTTTAATGATTTTTCCTTGTGGAATAGCACTTGACACTTTTATCATATCAGTTATCCATTCTTGTTTTAAATCGGGCATATTTTTTATTATTTTAGGAATATAGAATGAATTGAAATTTAATTCTTTAATTTCATAATTTAAACTTCGGTGGCGTTGAGCTTGTGCAAATTGAGCAAAACTACCATAATAAGATGTAGAATAAACATCACCAAAATACTCTTCTCGTTCTTTTTTTGCAATTAAACTAAACTCTCTGTTTTCAGCAAAACTTGCAATAGTTTTGTCAATTAAATGATTTTTTTCTAAATNNCTATTGAGGTTGGAATTAAATTTAAAAGTAAATCGCTTTTTGAATTTTGTAAATTTTTTAGACAAGAATAAATATAACTTAATTGTCTGTAAGAAGTAGTGTAGGCAAAACTTGTAGGTGTGTAAACCGACAAAAAGTATCTTGCATTTTCAAGTGCTAACTTTTCAATCTTTTTTGGCGTAAAATATGGGTGATTTGGATATTTTTTGCTGATTAGTTTAATAAAAATTTTTTGCCATTTGGTGTATAAATCATATTCAAGACTGTCAGATTGCATTTTTGTGTATCTAGCACTTTTTTCACTTGTTGCATAAACTTTTTCGTTATTTAAAAGCATTGCAAACATTTTTGGGACATCTTCAAGATATATGGTTATATATTCGTGGTCGAAAACGCTGTGATGACCATTTTTTTTGGCAAGTTCAGCCCTGTCTGATTTTTTTTGTTTAGGTTGCTCTATTAAGTCTTTAAAGTCGTTTGGCATATAGCATATACCCGCTAAATCTCCACTTAAAAGATTATACTCATATCTCACATCAATTTTGAATGGCGATGTGGCAGCCATAGTTTGAAATTTCATAATTTTATCTCCTTTTCGTTGCATATTATAAAGCCTATGTGATATAATTAAAAGAACAAAAAACTTATAGGAGATATAAATTTTATTTATGGTAAATTTGAACTTATATAAAATATTTTGCACGGTTGCGGAAGAGAAAAAAATTTCAAAAGCAAGTGAAAAATTGTATATTTCACAGCCCGCAGTGTCATTTTCAATTAAAGAACTTGAAAAAGAATTAAATCAAACTTTATTTGCCCGAAAAAGTAAAGGTGTTGAATTAACTCCGTTTGGGACTATATTATATAATAAAATTAATCAATCAATTAAAGTGTTTGACGAAGCGGAGACAATGGCATCAAATTATAGTAAACTAAAACAAGGGATAGTAAGAATAGGGTCAAGCAGTTCAAATGTGAATCAAGTTTTGCTTGAATATTCATCAAAATTTGCGATAAAATATCCCGATGTTCAAATTGTTATGACAAGGGGAAGCCGTGAAAATTTAATAAATATGCTTAAAAATAACGAACTTGACATGATTTTTGTGGATAGTTTTGACGATTTAAGTCAATTTAATGTTGTTAAACAATTAGATATTAAATATCAACTTATTGGAAATAAAGAATATAAACAAAAATATTTTGGAGATAACACATCAATTTTAAATTTTCCAGTTAAAGACCTAATGCTTCCAAGCAAAAACAATAATTCAAGAAAAACTATTGATCATTTTTTTGAAAAAGAAAATTTAGTTTTAAATCCAAAATATGAACTTGATAATTATATTTTACTTTATGAATTTGTAAAAAAAGGATTTGGAATTGCGTTTGTAAACATTGAATATTATAAAGACGCAATAAAAAAAGATAATTTAGAAGTTATTTTTCCAAATTTTTCAATAAATGCAAGAAAAATAGTTTGTTTAACGAGTTTAAATATAACAAACAATGCGCTAGAAAAATTTGTTGAGATAATTAATAATAACGATTAAGAATTTTTGTTTTATAAATCTTGTTAAAATATTTGAAAAAAAACATAGATTAATATATAATTTAATAGAAAANNATAAAAATTTAAAAGGGTAAAAAATGATAAATTTAGCATTATATCGAGAATATCGTCCTAAAACTTTTGACGAAGTTATTGGACAAGACCATATAATAACAACGCTTAAAAATCAAATAATTTCCGAAAGTTTAAGCCATGCATACTTGTTTTGTGGAACAAGGGGAACGGGTAAAACCAGTACGGCGAAAATTTTTGCAAAAGCAATAAATTGCGAACATAATAAAAATGGTTCGCCATGTCTTGAATGTAACACTTGCAAGGAATTAAGTTCTAGTTCTAGCCTTGACATTTTAGAAATTGATGCGGCTTCAAACAATCGTGTTGACGAAATTAGAGAATTAAGAGATAAAATAAAATATCCGCCAGTTGTTGGTAAATATAAAGTTTATATTATTGACGAAGTTCACATGCTTACAGACAGTGCCTACAACGCACTTTTAAAAACATTAGAAGAACCGCCAAAACACGCTGTTTTCATTTTGTGTACAACCGAAGTTCATAAACTTCCAAAAACGATACTTTCAAGATGTATGCGATTTGATTTTAAACTTGTATCTAACGAAAATTTAGTTAAACTATTAACTCGAATTTGCACAGAAAAGCAGATTTCCTTTGAACCTGAAGCATTAAATTTAATTGCGTCAAGGGGAGAAGGGTGTGTGAGAGATACACTTTCAATTGCCGATTTGTGTGTAAGTTACACAAACAAAAATCTTACTTTTGAAAAATGTTTAGAAGCGTTAGGTGCGTCTAACACAGATGGTTTAAATGAACTTTGTGACGGGTTAGCATATTCTGACGGCGAAAAACTTTTGGTAACACTTGATAAGTTTGCAAAAAGTGGCAAAAACTTTACAATTTTAAATAAAGAACTTTTAAACCATTTAAAAACTTTGCTTACAATAAAAACTGTAAAAAATGCTCAAAATTTTTTGATGATGCCAGATGAATATTTTTCTAAAATGAAAAATGAAGCAGATAAATTTTCTGCAAATACACTTTTGGAAATTATGACTAAACTTGCTTCAATTGAAACTCAACTTAAATATTCGATTGATGCAAAAACAATGTTAGAAATTACGCTTCTTGGGCTAATTAGTGACGAGGCTCAAAAAAAAACGATAGATGAAAGTGAAAATGCTCAAAAAAAAACTAAAATAGATGATAATTCGAACAACGTAAAAAACGAAGTGATAAATAGTAAAATAATTATTGAAGATGACCAAGCAAATAATGTTTTTGATAATGTTAGTTTAAATAAAAAAGACAATGTTGAAAACAAAAATTTAAGTTTTACTGTGGTTGTGGCAAAAATTTTAAAGTATTTAAGAGAAAATGATTTTCATTTACTTGGCTCGGTTTATCAAAATTTTGTTAAAGCGAAAATTGAAAATAATAAGTTAATTATAAGTTTTCATGGCGAAAATTTTAAAGAAATTTTAGAAAATAGTGACAATATTAACTTAATTAATAGTATAATTAAAGAATATAATTTAACTGTTGAATATGAATTTTCACAAAATGAAGAAAGTGAAAACATTGAAAACATTTTAAAACAAAAATTTAGTGAAATAGAAATAAAGGAGTAATTTATGAATAATTTTAGAGGTGGCTTTGGTGGTGGCAATATGCAAAACCTATTAAAGCAGGCACAAAAAATGCAAGAAGAAATGCAAAGAAAACAAGAAGAACTTGAATCGTCTACGGTAAACAGTAGTGCTGGTGGCGGAATGATTAAGATTGAACTTAATGGTAAAAAAGAAATTGTAAATCTTAAAATTGACCCACAAATTGTA
>DLSG01000016.1:0-12744 GCA_002501285.1 Christensenella sp. UBA7868
AGATTTACTATCGGTGAAAAACGCAAAGGTGAAAACCGACGCACTTAAAAATACTATCAAAGATAAAAATAAAATCATCGTTTTTATATCAAACTTTTTCTTTTTTTTCTCCATTTTATATCCTTTTTTAAAACAAAAAACTGGTCAGTTGACCAGTTTTAATTTTAAAAAAGTGTAGACTTTTCACCCACATCTTCGGTCAACCGCATCAGAGGTCAACCGCATCAGATTTATCGTTTCTATATACTCTTTTCATCTGTTTCTAGTTTGTTACTATCTATTAAAAATTATGCTGTTTTTTGCTTTTCTTGTCAAGCGTTTTTAAGATATTTTTTATTTTATATATTATATTTATTAACAAGGTGCCTGCGGCACTTTTGTAATTTATTAATTAATAAAGCGTCCATGTCACAAATTACAAATTTGATAAATAAAGTTCATACAGATTTTTGTTAAAATTGCTTTTTGCTTTTAAACAAGTTTTTAATTCTTGTGAAAAAATATTTTCTTTATTCATTCCAATAGCAACATTGCTAACGCCTTCTAAAATACAATTTAAAGTTTTAATTGCAAGCAAGTTTGCAAAAATTTTATCTTTAACTGTTGGACTTCCGCCACGCTGAACATATCCAATTTTTTCAAACTTGAATTGTTTTTTGAATTTTTCTTCCAAATTTTTTGCTAGTTCATCGCCGTCTAAAATATTTTCTTGAATAACTATAAGCGGACTATCAACTTTGTTTTTAATAGCATTTTTAACACACATTTCTATATTATTTTTACTATTTTCATCTTCCGAAATCACTAAACAATTTGCGTTTACACTTATTGCAGTATTTAAAGCAATATTACCGCAATTTCTTCCCATAACTTCAACAACAAGTCCCCTATCATTTGAAAGCATTGTTTGTTTAATTTTTTCAATCATAATAGACGCATTGTTTACAGCCGTGTCAAACCCAAGACTAATATCACTATAAAACAAGTCGTTGTCAATAGTCCCTGGAATACAAATAACTTTCTGACCTAAATTAGATAAATTTAAGGCACCCTGATAACTTCCATTTCCGCCCAAAACAACAAGCATATCAATTTTATGCTTTTTTAAAATTTTATAGCCTTTTAATACGCCCGCTTCTTCATAAAATTCCTTGCACCTTGCAGTTTTAAGCACACTTCCGCCTAAAAAAGATATGTTTTCGACATAATCAGAAGTTAAAGTGATGAAATCTTCATCAAGCAAGCCTTGAAATCCGCGTTTAATTCCAAAAACTTTATATTTGTTTTTTAAAAGCAATTTTGTTAATTTGTGAATATATGCATTCATTCCTTGACTATCGCCACCACTTGTTAAAATAGCAATATTTTTCATTGTTTTCTCCTTTCTTTTTTAATTTTATGTTTGTTTAGTAAAATAAAGATACAAAATTAATTTTATTATTAATTTTTGATTTAACTTAAATATTTGTTAAATTATCTAAAAACAGTGTTATTTTCGCCAATTAGACTATAAAGTTCATACAAAAGTGCATTAGAAACATTTACAGTTGTTGGAATTTGATAAAGGTTGTTTGTTTTACTACATCTAATAATTACTTTTGTATTCCCTACATAATTTGATATTACATTTAAAATTTCTTTTTCAAGATTTTCATTTGTGCAATCAAATCTTAAATACAATTTCTTTTCAACAACCTTAGCCTGTGGTTTTTCATTTAGTTCCGTGTTTTCTTTCTCTTGTTTTTCGCTTTCAATGTCTTCAATTTTTTCTAGTATGATAACAGTGTTTTCACCTGCTCTTTTGTTTACTTTTCCAACGATTTTAACAATTTTATCAATTTCTAAATCGTTTTTAACATGACTATAAACTTTTGGAAAAACCATGACATCAATTGTTCCATACAAGTCTTCAATTGTAAGAATTGCCATTTCCCTATTATCTTTTCGGGTGTAAGTTTTTTTAATTTCACTTATTATTCCCCCAAAAACCGCAGTCATTCCATCTTCGATTAAACTTTCTTGTGAATTAAATTCCGAATCTTCATCATCAAATTCTTCATCTTCATCGCCTGAATTTTTTGATAAATACGACGAATTAAAGTTAAACTCTCTAAACTTATTTATATATTTATCAAGAGGGTGCCCTGAAATATAAATTCCGACAATTTCTTTTTCAAATTTAAGTTTAGATTGTTCATCGTATTCTGGAATTTGTGGATATTCAACCTTATTTAAAGTTTCATCATCTTTTAGTAATGTATCGAAAAATGAGAATTGACCTGTTGCTTCACGCTTGCTTGTTGAAGAAACTTGGTCTAAAATGTTTTGATAAACATTTATCATTTGACTTCTTGCAACATTAAAGCAATCGAACGCGCCTGAATAAATTAAACTTTCAATAACTCGTTTATTAAGCCCATATTTATAACATCTTTTAATAAAATCTTGAATATCAACAAATTTACCATTAGTTTCTCTTTCATTTATAATATTTTCAATTATATTAAATCCAACATTTTTTAATGCCGACAAACCAAATCTGATTTTTTTGTCTTTTGTTGAGAATAAATTTTCGGATAGATTTATATCAGGTGGAAGAACTGGAATTCCTTCACTTTTTGCATAGGCTGCATAAGTTTTAAGGTCGTCCGTTTTTGTAATTCTATCATTTAAAACTGCGGTTAAAAATTCTGGCTCATAGTAGCATTTTAAATATGCAGTTTGATATGCTACATAAGCATACGCTGCCGCATGAGATTTGTTAAACGCATAACGACCAAACTTTTCCATTTTATCCCAAAGGTCGTTTGCAACCGCTTCGTCCATACCCATTTTAATTGCACCCAAACAACCTGATTGTTTAGCAGTTGATTCTACGCCATACAAGAAAACTTGTCTTTCGGCTTGAATTTGTTTTACAAGTTTTTTACCCATCATTTTTCTAACCGAATCCGCACGAGAAAGTGTGTATCCCGCAATTGCTTGAACGATTTTCATAACTTGTTCTTGATAAACTATACAGCCGTAAGTGTTACTTAAAATTGGTTCCATTCTTGGATCTATATAAGTGATATCGCTAGGATTATTTTTGTTATGAACAAATGTTGGAATAGAGTCCATAGGACCTGGACGATACATTGCAACCGCCGCAATTATATCTTCTAGGCAATTTGGTTTAAGTTCTTTTAAAAACTTTTGGAATCCGCCACTTTCCATTTGGAATATGCCAAGAGTATTCCCTGACGAAATTAGGTCAAAAACTTTTGAATCATCATAAGTGTTTTTAGAAAAATCTATTTCAATTCCGTAAAGGTCTTTAACAATTTGAATACAATTGCTTATATCTGTTGCGTTTGCAAGACCCAAAAAGTCCATTTTTAAAAGCCCTATATGTTCAAGTTGCTGTCCTTCATACTGACTTGCAATATCGTCACCGTTTTTAGAAAGAGGAATAACTTGTTCAAGTGGAAGTCCGCCAATAATAACCCCGCACGCATGAGTTCCCGTCTGCCTTGGCATACCTTCAATTTTCATAGCAATGTCTATAACTTTTTTTATTCTTGGATCATTATTATAAATTTCAACAAGTTCTGGAATAGCGTAATCTACGCCATAATCTTTTGCATCTTCTTTTGGGTGGTAAAAACCAAAAACTTTTTCAATTAATGGAGCATCGGCTTTTACATTAATTAGTTTTGTAACCTTATCAGTTTCAGAATAAGGAACTTGTAAAACTCTTCCGACATCTTTTATTGCGTTTTTTGCAGCCATTGTTCCAAATGTGATAATTCGGCAGATATGGTCTTCACCATATTTTCGTTTTACATAATCAACAACTTCTTCACGCCTATTATCTTGAAAGTCAATATCAAAATCGGGTGCACTTACCCTTTCTGGATTTAAAAACCTTTCAAAAATCAAACCATATTTAATAGGATCAACACTTGTAATTCCAATTAAATACGCAACTATACTTCCAACACCGCTTCCTCTTCCTGGGCCAACAGTTATACCCATATTTCTTGCAGCATTTATATAGTCCCACACAATTAGATAATATTCAACATATCCAAGCTTTGTTATAACTCCAAGTTCATATTCAATTCGGTCTAAAACCTCTTTTGTTGGATTTGGATATTTAGTTTTCAAACCATTATCTATTAAACTTCTAATAAAATCGTAAGGAGTCATTCCGTTTTCAGGGATATATTTTGGATATAAATAATTACCATAAACAAATTGATAATTACATTTATCCGCAATCTCCAATGTTGTTGCAAGTTCTTCTTCCGAAAAAAGTTCACTCATTTCTTCATAAGTTTTAAAGTAAAATTCGTCAGTATCAAACTTTAATCTGTTTGGATCATCAACAAATTTTTTCATAGCAACACACATTAAAACATCTTGAAGTTCGGCATCTTCTTTGTTTATGTAATGAGCATCGTTCGTAGCAACAGTTTTTACTCCAAGTTTTTTTGCAAGTTCTTTAAGTTTTGGTAAATTTACAATTTCATCTTGCAAAAAGTGGTTTTGAAGTTCTATATAAAAATCGCCGTCAGCAAACATATTTTTAAGTCGAAGCCCAAGTTTATAAGCCTCTTCATCAAAACCTTTTAACAAAAGTTGTGGAATATCACCCGCTAAACAGCCCGACAAACAAATAAGACCTTCGCTATATTTTTCAAGTGTATCATAATCAATTCTTGGTTTATAATAAAAGCCTTTTTCAAACGCAATTGTGTTAAGCATTGAAATATTTTTATAGCCAATTTCATTTTTAACAAGCAAAATTAAATGAGCATATTCTCGGCTTTCTTTGTTTTCTAAATTACTGCAAACATAAAATTCGCAACCAAAAATAGGCTTTACAATTGGTACGCCATTTTTTTCAAAATATTCTTTATCAAGATTGCAACACGCATCATAAAAATTGATTGCCCCAAACATATTTCCATGGTCGGTCATTGCTATTGCTGGCATTCCAAGTTCTTTTGCCCTTTTAACAACTTTTTTAACTCGGCACGCCCCGTCAAGCAAACTATATTCAGTGTGAAGATGTAAATGTACAAAATTTTTATCCATGTTTTTATTATATCATACAATATTTTATTTTTAAATAAAAAAAGAGAAATTTTTTAATTTCTAAAATTTCCCTTTTAAGTCGTCTGCGATTTTTAAAATTTTATTAAACCTATGATTTAATCCGCTTTTAGATATTTTCCCACCCATAAGTTTAACAAGGTTATCAAGGCTTTCTTCCTTGTTTGCAAGCCGAAGCAAACATACCTCTTGAAGAGAATAATCTAAACTTTCAATTCCAATAATACTGTCAATATAATTTATTGCATCAAGTTGTTTTAAGCTTGCATTTATTGTTTTTGAAATATTTGCTTCCATACAATTATTTTGCCTGTTAATATTGTTCCTAACTTCTCTTAAAACGTTTTCTTCATTCAATTTTAAAACACTTTTTGTCGCTCCGCAAAGCGTAATAAAATCACAAATTTGCTCAAACTTATTAAGATAAACAACTTTCAAATTTTGTCTAGAAATCGTTTTTGCAAAAATATCAAACCCAGCCAAAACATCATTAACTTCTAACGCCAAACTTTCACTGTTTAAAACAAGTTCAAGCAAATATCCATTAGCCTCGGCATTAATTAAAATATTTCCCGTTCCCGAAGTTAAAAATATTGCTTTTAAAAAATTTTTCTTTTGACCATCAGTTTTTACCAAATTGTTATTAAACTCTAAATTAGTTTCATAAACAAATTTGTTTAATAGTTCACTGCTAGCATTTTTTGAAATGTTTATTTTATATTTTAAGTTTTTACTATCTTCAAGTTCAAATTCAGCGCCATCATAGCCAAGTTTTAAAAGTGACAAATTAACAAGATCATACATACTTTCGGTCATCACAAAAAACTCTAATTCTTTTGTTTTTATGTTTATCTCGCCCGAAGTTAAAAATAAGCCATACAAAAAACTTAAACAATCACTTTTGTTTAACGATTTTTTATAGTTTGCTATAATCTCATTTTTTACATCTAAAATAAACGACATATCTACTCGCAGTTGACAACATTGTTGATGTCAATATTATTTTTTATCACAAAGTTTAAACCTAAATTTGCTTCACCCACATTTTGTGGTTTGTGTGCGTCCGAACTTAAAATAAATTGTGTGCCAATCTTTTTCATATATTCGGTTTCTTCTTTACTAAATTTTATACGCTTTCCATTAAGTTCAATCAAAACGCCTCTTTCTTTACAAAAGTCAGCAAGTCTTTTTACATTAACCTTTATTGCATGATTCAAATGCGTTAAAAATTTTATATCATATCTTTCTATTGCATTAATATATGCATCTGTATTTCTTTCTATTTGTTTTTTGCTTCTGTTTAATTTTGTAATTAATGAAAACCAAGTTTGACCAAATTTGGGCTTAATAAGTTGATGATAGCCCATAATGATAAAGTCTAAATATTTCATATCTTCATCTTTAACATCAATTTTACCCGCATAATTTAATAAATTTGCTTCCACGCCAAGTAAAACTTTTATTCCATATTTCTCACTAAGTCTTAAACACTCGCTTTTCATAAAAGGTAAATTTTTTCTTTTAACAGGATAGCACATATGTTCAAACCCATGGTCAGTTATCGCAACGCAAGATAAGCCTTTTTGTTTTGCAACAATAACATTATCTTCAATCGTGCCCTTCCCATGGCTGAAAATTGTGTGAGTGTGTAAATCATATAAAAGTTTCATACTTATTATAATAACTCAATTTCAAGTTCTAAATCAATATTTTTTTCTAATTTTATTTTATTTTTTATATATTCGACAAGCATTAATACATCATCGCTTGTTGCGTGGTCATAGTTTATAATAAATCCTGCGTGTTTTTCACTTACCATAGCGCCACCAACTTTAAAACCTTTAAACCCAAGTTCGTCAATAAGTTTGCTAATAATCACGCCGTCAATTCTCTTAAAAACACTTCCCGCACTTGGATATTCATAAGGTTGCGAATTCTTACGAGTTTTTAAAATTTCGTTAAGATGCGATTCTATTTCAATTTTAGGTTTGTTTGAAAGTTCAAAAACACCTCCAAGCACCACAAAATTTCGATAAGTTTTAAAACAACTTGTTCTATAACCAAAAAACAATTGTTCTTTTTTAACTTTCCTAACTTTTTTACCATCAAAATAAATTATTTGTTTTAAACTATCACTTAAAGAGTATCCATACGCTCCACAATTTTGAACTATTCCGCCCCCGACATTACCAGGTATTCCATAACAATTTTCAAGCCCAGAAAGTCCTTTATCTTTTGCTATTTCATTAAGCGAAAATAGCGACACCCCACTTTCGGCGAAAATTAAATTTTTATGTACTTTTACTTTTTTAAGCCTTTTTGTGCAAAACACACAATCTATGTCGCCCCTAATTAAAACATTTGTGCCAGATCCTAAAACCGAAAAGTTGATTTTATTTTTAGTTAAATATTTCAAAGTTTTTTCAGCCATTTTTTTGTTTGTCGGAAGAAGCATAATTTTGCACACTCCACCAATTTTAAAACTTGAATAATTTTCAAGATTTTCACCAATTTTTATGTTTTCTTTTTTTAAAATTTTATATAGTTTAATTAAATGTTTTACTTCCATACTCACCCATTAATATATTTTAAAATTTCAGATTTATTTTCGGTTTTTCCTAAAAGTACAAAATCTTTGGAAAGTTCTTTCAAATTCTCGATTTTATCGGTGCTTAAAAAAGCATTAAGCGTTTTTAGAGGTTTTAATAAATTTTGATTAAATCTGTTATAAAAATCATCTGTATAGATATTTTTGTTTATCACTGGATACATGTTTATATGTTCAAGTTTTTCTTGTACTTTTTCGCTTATTAAATATTCCACAAATTTTTTGCTCATATTTAAAGCATTTTCTTCACACGGAAAAATTGAAGCATACTGAATTAAATCTGAAAACCCACCGAGAAAATTATATTCGCATTGCATTTTCAAATTATTTTCACGATTTTTACACCTAAACAAATCTCTTTGTGTCCCCACAATAGCATTATATTTTTCATTGATAAATTTATCATAAGCGTCATAACTATCAACATTTTCTATTTCTTGATTTGATAAATTTACATCTTTTAAAACAAGCGGAAGTAGTGGATTAATTAAGTCTTGCGAAGAAAAAATTATTTTGCTATTATTAGTTTTTAATGTTTCAATAATATCTTCACCACTCAATTTTTCTTTGTTCAAAATAAGAGAATATCCCCCAAGTATAATCGGAACTGCTTTCAATTTTCCGTCAAGTTTTCCACTTACAAGCAAATCGTCTCGAACCTTACTGGTTTCTAAATTTAATTCAATAATTTCGTCCTTAATTTCTTGCCCAGCACCAAACCCGAAAGTAATAATATTTGGTTTTTTCCCGTTTTCTAAATTCATTTTTAATTGCTCTAAACTTAAATTTTGAACACTTAAATAAACCCCTTTATTTTCTTTTTCAAATTCTATTGCTCTTTTTTCAAAAAATGCCGTTCGGCTTACACTTCCACCCTCAAAAGTATCTACATTCCAAAGCGTTAGCACCCCAGAAAAATCAAATTTATATTGTTTGTTTACCGAATAATTTAACGAATAAATTTTATTAAACAAACCAAGCGGAGCAAAAATTATAAATAAAATAAGCGCCCCTGCCACCAATATTTTTGGCAAAACCTTACGAAAAAAAGTCATATTAAATTTTATTCATTAACATGGCTTTTTATATCAATTTATTTATTTTTTTATTTGTAAAAGTTTTTATGACCAAATTTTCTAAATATACTTTTAATTAATTTTATATTATTAATTTTCTTTTATTATTTTTTTATAACTATTTAAAATAGTAATTCATTTTCCTTATATCGACACAATTCTACAATATTGTAAAAACAAATCAATATTTTAAATNNAATATTATTATAGTAAGTTTAATATCAATATGTTGATATTTCTTTTTTCATAAAATGGCGTTATATTAAGTTTTATTTTCAAAATGTTTGATAATATTTTTTGCCAAATTTTCATTAATACCTTCTACCCTTGTCAATTCATCTATGCCTGCTTTTTTAATATTATCTATTGTTTTAAATTCATTAAAAAGTGCTTTTGCTCGTTTTGTTCCAACACCTTCAATTTCAAGCAAACTGCTTGTAAGTTCGCTCTTATTCCTAACGCTTCTATGAAAAGTTATAGCAAAGCGGTGGCTTTCATCTCTCACCCTTTGAAGGAGTTGTAAACTATAATCACTTTTTCTTAAAACGATAGGAATATTTTGAAATTCTTTAAAAACTTCTTCATTTCGTTTAGCAAGCGAAATTAGTTCAATTTCATTGTTATATTTTCTAAGTATCTCACTTGCACTAGAAAGTTGTCCCTTTCCGCCATCAATTAAAATTAAATCTGGGCGAGTGCTGAAACTTGAATCTGTCCCTTTTTGATATTCTAACATACGCCTTTTTATTACTTCTTCCATGCTTAAAAAGTCATTAGGCCCCTCAAAACTTGTTATTCTAAATTTTCGATAATCGCTTTTTTTAGGTTCTCCTTTTTCAAAAACCACCATACTTGCAACTTTATTTGTTCCCGAAATATTAGAAATGTCATAGCCTTCTATTCGGTACGGAATATTTTTAAGTCCCAATTTTTGCTTTAAATTGACACACGCATTTATCGTTCTTTCTTGTTTTAATAACTGGGCACTTAAACTTTTTTCTAAATACTCTTTAGCATTCTCACACGCTTTTGTAAATAATGTTTTTTTAGTTCCTTTTTGAACATTTTCTATTTCAACTTTTTTATCAAAATTTTTTATAAAAAATTCTTCAACAACTTCATTTTGAGTAAAATTTTCACCAACAACAATTTCTTTTGGAATTGTTTTATTGTTTAAATAATATTGAACAATAAAATTTGTCAAACTATTGTCATCAAAAAACTTATCTATCAAAACAAAGTTTTCCGCACCCAACATTTTGCCATTTCTAATAATCATTATGCTTACGCCCGTATTTTCGTTCAAAGTATGATAGCCAATAACATCAATATTTATATTTTTAGGCAATTGTGTTGTAAATTTATTATTAAGGTTATTTAACATATTTAACTGCTCTTTAAAAATAATTGCACGCTCAAAGTTTTCAACTTCGGCACTTTTATTCATTTTATCAATTAAAATTTCTTTAACCTTTTTTGTGTCCCCATTTAAAAAATCAATTACATCTAACACAATTTTGTCATATTCTTCTTTTGAAATTCTGTTTGTACAAGGTGCCGAGCATTCACCCAAACTATATTTTAAACACTCTCTTTTCTCTTGCTTCACAAAAGAGAGATTGCAAGACCTTAAAGGATAGGCATATTTTACAATGTCCATAACGTTGTAAGCTGAAATACCATTAAAATATGGCCCGAAATATTTTACATTTTTTTTAAATTCAACCTTTCTAGTTACTTCAAGTTTAGGGAATTTTTTGTTTAAATCTATTTTTATATAAGCAAAATTTTTTCCATCTTTAAGCAAAATATTGTAATGCGGTTGATATTTTTTAATCAAATTATTTTCAAGCATTAACGCATCATATTCGCTTGATGTTAAAATGTAATCGAAATTACAAATATTACTAACCAAAAGTTGAGTTTTTAAATTCTTTTCCCGAGTGTCAAAATATTGATTAACTCTACGCTTTAAGTTTTTGGCTTTTCCAACATAGATAATATTGTTATCCTTATCTTTCATAAGATAAACACCACTAGAAATAGGAAGTGTTTTTAACTTTTCTTTTAAACTTGTCATATTTTTATTATACCATATTTACATATTTATTTACAAATTTTTAAAGAATTGCATTTATTTTGGAAAGTCTTATAATCTCACCATAACTAAAAAAAGTGTTAAATAATTAACACCTTTCTAGTTTTCTTCAATTTTTAAATTTTTATTTTCCGCTTTTTAAATTAATTTTAAATTTTATTTAATCTTTTTTATGTTTTTAAATTTCAAAATTACATCATTAAGTAATTAACGCCCGAAAGCAAACAATCATGAATTTGTTTATCGGCAATAGAATAATAAATTATTTTCCCGTCACGCCTAAATTTTACCGCACCTACGCTTTTTAAAAGTTTAAGTTGATGACTAACAGTTGTTTGATTTAATTTTAAAATATTAGCAATATCATTCACACAAAGTTCGCTAACCGACAAAGCTGAAATAATTTTGATTCGTGTCTCATCACTAAACATACTAAAAAATTCTGCAAGCAATCTTAAAACTTTTTCTTGTGGAAGGTAATATTTAATATCATTAACTGTTTTTACATCGGCTTTAATTTTGTTTGATTTTTCTTCTTCTGTATTATAAATTTTATTTAATTCTACCATAATTTCCTCCTACTACAATTATATCAAAATAATTAAATATGTTGGTTTTTGCACATTTGAAACTTTTGTAACATAAATAGTTTTATAGTAATATTTTGTTGAAAGGAGGCTTTTATGGTTAGTTCACAAGATGTTTTGCTTATTTTGATTTTGTCTATTTTAACTAGTGCAGGTAATGTAGACTTAAACACAAACACAAACTTTTTGCTTTTATTGCTTTTAACTTTGTCTAATTCGTCAAGCGGCTGCAATACTTGCAACTCGTGCAACAGAAGATTTAATAATTTAGTTTACTAATTTTATTAATTAAATTTTAGTGCTTTATTTTTTATCTAAATCACTTTATTTAATAATTTAAAACAAAAAAAGATGCCTTCTGGCATCTTTTTACTTAAAATTAATTTATTATGCTTTTAGTTTGTTTAATTCTGTATAAGCAGTTTCAGGTGATATATTTGCTTGTTGAATAGCAACAATTTGCATAGTTACTTTTGTAGATGTATTTTGTTTATCATTACCAGTTGATGTAGCAATAACGGCTTTGATAGGTAAATCTATAGTAGTAGTTGAAACTGTACCAACACTATAATCAGGATCCGCAGCAGCCCCAGTGCTTGCGTTATAAATAAAATTCCCAACCCTGTAATATGCAGTTGTTCCTTCTTTAAAGTAAGAAGCGGCTGTAAATACTCCTGCAGTATCTGATAAGAATACTAGATAATAAGCAGGTTCACTTGTGCTTGTTAAAGAGAATTTTAAATTAATAGTAATTGTATCCCCTGGCATAATTTTTCCACCAGCAGTATAAGATACTTGTGTTCTTGTTACATCAAATGAAATTTTTTCACTTGCAACACCACCTGTTACATTTAATTTTACTTCACCAAATGTCAAGTCGCCAGTGTAAGACTTACTGTCTGTAAACCAAGCGTATGTAACCATAGAAAGACTAGCACATAAAATGAAAGCAAAAGTAACAATTAAACCAAGTAAAACTTTTCTTTTTTTATTTTTTTCCATTGTTTTATACTCCATTTTTTAAATTTACAAATTTAGTTTAAGCAAAACAAGAATTTTTATTAAACCCATTTGTTTTTTTATATAAAGATTTTGCACTTTTTTATTATTTTTGTCAAACGATTTTAATAAGTTTTTAAAATTTTTTAACTTTTATTTCTATTTATTTGTTTTTGAGTTTTTAGGGGCTCGCCAACCTTATTTATATTTATTTGTTTTGTGGGCTTTTTGCTCGCAGACGATTTCTAGTTTGTGGGGTTTTAGGGGCTCGCCAGC
>DLSG01000016.1:12750-15015 GCA_002501285.1 Christensenella sp. UBA7868
CAACTGGACGATGCCCAGCAACATTGTTGCTGGGTGTGCCCTTTGGGCACAAAAGTGCTGGCGAACCAAAGGACCCACAAACTTATTATTTATCTATTTTTTTTAACGACTTTTTACCTTTCAGCAACAATCATCACTCAATTTTCACCTAAAACATATCAAAAGGATTATTAAAAAAAGATGTTAAAACTTAAAATTTTAGCATCTTTATTACCAATCTACTTTTTTATATTGATTATTCCAAACCCTTTTCAAGTTTTGCTTTTTGATCTGCGATAGTTAACGCATCAATCAATTCGTCCATATCACCATTTAAAAATTCAGTTAAAGCATAAACGGTGTAATTAATTCTATGGTCAGTTAATCTTCCTTGTGGATAGTTATAAGTTCTAATTCTTTCGCTTCTATCCCCAGTTCCAATTTGAGTACGCCTATTTTCAGCGTATTTTGCGTCTTGTTCAGTTTTATATTTATCGTATAGTTTTGTTTTCAAAATTGCAAGAGCCGTTTCTTTATTTTGAACTTGACTTCTTTGGTCTTGACAATAAACAACAATTCCCGTTGGAATGTGAGTTACTCTAATTGCACTTTCAGTTTTATTAATATGTTGTCCACCCGCACCACTAGCACGACAAGTGTCTATTTTTAAATCTTTTTCATCAAGTTCAACATCAACATCTTGTGCTTCTGGAAGCACCGCAACAGTGATTGTAGAAGTGTGCACACGACCTTGTGTTTCAGTGTCAGGCACTCTTTGAACACGATGGACACCACTTTCGAACTTAAATCTTGAATAAACGCCATTCCCAGAAATTTTGAATGTTGCTTCCTTAACTCCGCCAAGTTCAGTGTCGTTTAGTTCATAAATTTCAACTTTATAATGTTTTCTTTCTGCATATTTCATATACATACGCATAATTTCGCTTGCAAATAAGGCTGCTTCATCTCCGCCCGCCCCTGAACGAATTTCGATAATAACGTTTTTATCATCATTTTCATCTTTTGGAAGAAGCAAAATTTTAATTTCTTCTTCAAGTTTATTTATTTTTTCTTTCCCTTCCAAAATTTCTGCTTCTAAAAACTCTTTCATTTCGCCAGATTCTAAATTAACCATTTCTTCGGCATCTTTAAGGTCGTCAACAACTTTTTTATATTCATTATATTTGTCAACAATAGGTTCTAGGTTCTTATGCTCTTTTGCAAGTTTAACATACTCTTTATTATCATTCAAGACTTCTGGTGAAACAAGTTTTTCACTTATCATTTCATATCTATCTTTTATGTTTTTTAGTTTATCTAACATAATTCATTCTCCTTATTTATTATCAATAATCGGTCTTGATTATTATAATCTTTTACAAGTTTTACGTTTTCAAATTTTTGTTTAAACAAATCAAGCAAGAAACCTTGGTCATAACCAATTTCAATCAAGCATTTTCCTTTTTCGGTTAAAAAGTTGTCCAAATTTTCAAGCAAAATTTTATAAAATTTAAGCCCAGCTTCGCCACCATCTAGTGCAAGAATTGGATCAAAATCTTTAACTTCGGAAGAAAGCTTTTCAATTTCGCTAGTCGCAATATAAGGTGGGTTACAAACGATTAAGTCATACTGCCCTGTAATATTACTAAACATATCTGTTTTAACGAATTTAGCCGAAATTTTAAGGTTTTTTGCATTAATTTCAGCACATTCTAATGCTTTTTCTGAAATGTCTCCAAAAGTTAAACTGGCATTTGGTCTATTTTTTTTAATTGATAACCCAAGGCAACCGCTTCCCGAGCACAAATCTAAAATTGAATTAAACTCAAATTTAAGTGCATTTTCCACCAATATTTCACTATCAAATCTTGGTGTTAAAACATTTTCATTAACATAAAATTCTAACCCATAAAAATATGCGCGATTAAACAATTTTTGAAGTGGTTTATTCAAACTTAAATGTATTAAAATAATATCTTTTGCTTTTTCAAAGTCTTTTAAACTTATTTCACAAAATTGAAGCATAGTAACGCTTTTGTTCATTATTTCGGCAAAGCAATAATCTATTTCTTCAAAATTTGAATTATTATATTTTTCATATTCTTTTTTTATTTCGTTTTTTGCATCAATATATTTCATAATCAAAAAAAATAAAGCACAATCTTACTGTGCTTTACTTTGAACTAAAATTTCGAGCAAATAAATCAGGGTTTAGCACCAAAGCAAAAAAACACAGCTAACTGTGCTAAAAACCTAACCTATTCCATGTTATATTTTTTCTTAAAT
>DLSG01000084.1:0-6417 GCA_002501285.1 Christensenella sp. UBA7868
AATGTTGGGGTGTAGTAATTAAAGAAATTTCGAAAAATAATATTTTTGAGCTAAAAAATAGTGGTTCTTTGTCAAATGTTGGGGTGTAGTAATTAAAGAAATTTCGAAAAATAATATTTTTGAGCTAAAAAATAGTTAATTACCAAAGCATAAAAGTATGCGTTTGCGAAGATTTGAGAAGTTTCTGTAACCATAGGCAATACGTTTTAAAACTTTAATGTTGTTGTTCATACCCTCAGTGTAACCGTTTGTTTTGTTATATTTAAAACTATTGAGAATATACCCGAACCAGTTTTTAAAGGCTGTTATACAGCTTTTAAACTCGGGTATATTTTCGTTTTCGGCGCAAACAATCCAATTATGTAAAGCAGATTTTGCTTCATCATAGTCTTTTAGATTTTTTATTTCGGAAAACCACTCTTTAAAAGTCCAAGCGGAATACAAATCTCCGTTATGGTCAAGCATTCGCAGCAACAAAATTTTCGTTTCTTCTTTTAAATCTTTAAAATCTTTCCATAATGCATATCTGTTATGCTTAAAATGCAAGACTTTGTCATGTGAGAATTGCTTTTGAATTCGTTTACGGACATTGTCCAAGGCGAAGTAAACTTGTCTGACGAAGTGGTATTTATCTACTACAATTTCCACCGAAGGAAACAGCCATCGGATTTCTTTATAATTGCTGTGCATATCCATAACAAGGACTTTAACTTTATTTCTTTCCTCACGGCTGTAACGCATAAAATACGAGATAAGTTCGGACTTTTTGCGGGACGGAAGGATGTCTGTTATCTTGTTATTTTCTAAATTTGTAAGAATAACGTTGTATTTTTCGCCGTCCGTATTGCCTTTAAATTCGTCTATACCGAGAACCGTCGGCAAATTGGGTTTATTGGTAAAAGAAACAAGTTTAAAGGCTCTCAAAACGGTATTTGTGGATACTTTAAACTCATCGGCAATATCTTTAAGCGATATTTTGTGATGAAGCCGACCGATAATTTCGGCAAACATCGAATTTGAAATATGATAGTATTTCGGAAGAAAAGAATACTTCTCATAAAATCGTTTATTACAGTTGGTGCAAACATATCTACGCTTGTTTAAAACGAGTAAAAGCTGCTTACCTCTGAAAATGGAATGTTTAACGGTTTGTTTTCTGTAATCGTGGACTCTGGAAGTTTCCTTACCACAACAAGGGCAAAACTGTTTAGATTTCGATGTCGAGATGTAAAACTTAATAAAATTTGTTTTTTCGCGAATTTTGTCTATCGTAACGTTGCGTAATCCGATGAAATTTGCTATAATGTCTGTGTTGAGCATATTGATTATTTCCTTTGTGTTTTTGTTGCAGAAAATATTATATTGGAAATTTTAAATATGTTCAACTTTTTTTATGCTTTAAAACAAAAAAATGTTGATACAGGTTGGGGTTTAGAGAGAAACTTAATGTATTTGAATGGAGTTACAGATGTTTACTTAACTGATGTTTTCTATCCTGTAATTAATTATATTGAAAGCAAAATTGGCGTAAAATATAATGAAGATGAATTTTCAACTAAAGCAATGAGAATTATTGCTGACCATATTAAAACTTCAACAATGTTAATTGGCGATGTAAATGGAATTGTGCCATCAAATGTAGGTGCTGGATACATTTTAAGAAGACTTCTTCGAAGAGCAATAAGAGAAGCAAAATTCTTAAATTTGGAAATGGCTGACTTGTTAGAAATAAGTAAAATTTATATTAATGAAATTTACAATGAATCTTATCCTTTGTTAAAAGCAAAAGAAGATTATATAATTTCGGAAATTAAAAAGGAAAGCGAAAAATTTGAGAAAGCGTTAGTTGACGGTACAAAAGAATTAAATAAACTTATTGAAAATTTAACTAAATTTGCACCAGGAAATAACAAAATTAGTGGTGAAAAAGCGTTTAGGCTTTTTGATACATTTGGGTTCCCTTTAGAACTTACTATTGAAATGGCAAAAGAAAAAGGTTTTGATGTTGATAATGAAGGCTTTAAAAAGGCTTTTGAACTTCATAGACAAAAATCTCATAGTGAAAAGGCGGGAGAAAATAAAGGCGGACTTGCCGAGCAAAATGAACAAACAACCAAACTTCACACAGCAACACACTTACTTCATAATGCATTAAGTGTAATTTTGAAAAGCGAATGCAAACAAATGGGAAGTAATATAAATTCGGAAAGACTTCGTTTTGACTTTGCTTTTGACCGTAAATTAACAGAGCAAGAATTAAAAGAAATTGAAGATTATGTTAATAAAGCAATAAGTGAAAAAGTTGATGTGGTTAGAACTGAAAGTACAGTAGAAGATGCAAAAAAATCGGGTGCTATTGGCGTTTTTGATTCTAAATATGGCGAACTTGTTAGTGTTTATGCAATTAAAGGTTATGGCGCAGAAATTTGCGGTGGTCCACATGTTAAAAACACATCAGAACTTCATCATTTTAAAATTGTTAAAGAAGAATCTTCTTCAAGCGGAGTGAGAAGAATTAAGGCAATATTAGATTAATAAATTTAAAAACAAAAAAATAATTTTTGGAAGATGCATATTTTATTTGCATCTTATTTTATTTTAATAAATTATAAATTTTATTTGAGACTTATTAAATGTAAATTAAAATAAAAAAAATGTTTTAACAGATTTTTTGAAAATAAAATATAATAATTTTATAAATGGAGAATATAAATGCAAAAATGTTTTAAACCTATAAAAAAGTGTAAGCAAACCAAAACTTATTATATCCAAAAAATAAAGAATGGACCTATGGGACCTCGTGGTGCCACTGGTGCAACTGGTGCGACTGGCCCTAGCGGAGCGACGGGTGCTACTGGGGCAACAGGTGCTAGGGGACCAAGTGGAGAAGAATTGGTGATAAATTCAACAACCACTCTTCCTGCTAGTAAGCAAGCACGAGTTGAAGCAAGACGTGAAAACAATACACATTATCTTGACTTTTTCATTCCAAAAGGGAAAGACGGGCTTGCCGAAAAAGTGGCGGTTGGTAGAACTGAAAGTATAGATGCGGGTCAAAATGCAAAAGTCGTGGATAGAAAAGAAAATTCTATTCATTATTTTGATTTTTATCTTCCACGTGGCGAGAAAGGCCAAAAAGGTGATAAAGGAGAAATTGGAGAGCGTGGCCTTAAAGGTGAGAAAGGCGACAAAGGCGACACTGGCGAAAAGGGAGATAAAGGAGACAAAGGGGATAACGGTCAAGACGGGAAAAATGGCGAAAAAGGTGACACTGGGGAAAGTGAAGTTATTGCAATAAATGGAGTTGAAACTTTGCCACCAGAAATGGAAGCGGAAGTTTTAGATGATAAAGAAGGAAATATTCATTATTTAACTTTCAGATTGCCAAGAGGCGAAAAGGGTGAGCAAGGCGAAAAGGGTGCCAGGGGTGAGCAAGGTTATGCGGGGCCTCCAGGCTTAACTCCAGATATAAATGTAACAGTTTATAATCCTGACGAACAAACCATTATGAACGAAAGTGTTTTAACCATGAATCAAGTTGAAATGAATAATGGATTCCAAATGAAAGATGGTGGACTTGAATGCCCCAATACTGGCACATTTTTAATTTCTTATTCGGTGAATAACAGTGCTACCGCTGTGTCTGGCGACTTTATTAGTGTTGTTATAAATCATTACACGGTTCACGCATCTAAACGCCCTTTAACCACAACAAATAACGCAACGGCAACTTTTGCTATTTTATTAAACAAGGGCGATGTTGTAAAATTGGTGGCAAATATTGGAGGCAGTAGAACAATAAGTTCAACGGGAGCACCTAGTTCTATGCTTTCAATTATGATGATTGCGTATTAGGTGCATAAAAAGGTCGTAAAAGTTATAAAAATTTTTTATTAAATGATAAAAAGTTTATCTAATTAAATAAAGAAGAAAATTAGGATAAAATATTTAAAATTTTTTACTAAAATATATAATCATAAAAAATAAAGGGCTTTGTTATAAAAAGCCCTTTTTTAGCAAAATTTATTTGTTTTTTTACTAAAAATTTAATGTGAAAAAAAGTTTTTATGATATAATTTTTTTAGTTATAGGAGTTATTATGAAAAATAGAAGTGAAATTGAAGAAAAGTATAAATGGGATTTGTCAAAGTTTTGCGTTAGTAACGAAGAATGTAAACTTGAAGCCGAAAAATTAAAAAATTTCGGTTCTATTATGCAAAAATATGAAAATAAACTGGCAGATGACGATATGCTTTTAAATTTTTGGAAAGATTATGATAAGTATTTATTAAAACTAATGAATTTGGGACTTTATGTTCAAAACAAGCAAAGTGAAGATTTGTCGCTTTCTAGTTCTAATGAACTTGAAAGTATGCTTACAAGAATAGAAACTGAAAATGCCGAAAAATTAAGTTTTTCAGATGTTGAAATTTCTAAATTTTCGTATAAAAAATTGAATGCCTTATATAAAAATGAGAGATTTAAAGATTATAAACCACTAATTAAACAATATATACGTGCAAAAAAACACACTCTTTCAAAAAGAGAAGAAAAACTTTTGTCTGGTCTTGGCGATATGTCACAATCTAACGCATTAATTATGCAGATGTTTTGTGATGCTGATGCGGAATATGAAGATGTGCTTGATGAAAATGGAAAAACACACGTATTAAATGATATTAATTATGAAATATTTATTGAAGGCACTGATAGAGTTTTAAGAGAAAATTCTAAAAATAATTATTTAAAAGAATATGCAAAACATATAAACTTTTTGTCTGAAAACTTTATAACAAATATAAAAAGAGATTGCTATTTTGCAAAAGTTAGGAAATTTAAGAGTGCGTTAGAAGCAAGTTTATATTCTGATGAAATCCCTATTAGCATTTATAACAAATTGATTGAAATGGTGCATAAATTTTTAAAAGTCGATCAAAGATATTTTGAAGTAAAAAGAAAAATGCTGAAACTGGATACATTTTGTGATTTTGACCTTTATGCAAAACTGGGAGAGGAAAACGATAAAAATATTTCGTTTGAAGAAGCGCTTGAGATTTCAAAAAAGGCTTTATCACCGCTTGGTGAAGATTATGTTAAATTTTTGGATATTGCACAAAAAGAAAAATGGTTTGATGTTTATCCAAACAAAAATAAGCGTGGTGGGGCTTATGAAACTGCGTGCTATGGAAAAACCCCTATTATCCTTTTAAATTTTACAGGGAAAGAAGAATATTGTTCTACTATTGTGCATGAGTTTGGACACGCTATGCACTCGAAACTAACAAATGATAAACAATCTTTGCATAACTCTAATTACACAATTTTTGCAGCGGAAGTGGCAAGTATTGTCAATGAAATGTTGCTTGCGAGATTTAGATTAAATAATGCAAAAACAAAACAAGAAAAAATAAAAATTTTAGACAAAATTTTGTCTTTAAGTCATGGAACTGTGTTTAGACAAGTTATGTTTAGCGAATTTGAAAAAATTGTTCATGAAAAATATGAAAAAGGTGAGCCACTATCAAAAGATAAACTTTGCAACATTTATGGAGATTTGTGCAAGTTGTATTTTGGAGAAAATGTTGTTTTAAACAAAAATATTGATTGCGAATGGGCGTATATTTCACACTTTTATACGAGTTTTTATGTTTTTACTTACGCTACTGGCTTTATTTGTGCAACATTAATTTCAAAAAAACTTTTAGAAAATAATCAATATAGAGAAAAATATTTCAACTTTTTGTCGGGAGGTTGTAGTAAAAGCCCGATAGAACTTTTAAAAGATGCGGGCATAGACCTTGAAAAAGACGAAAATATTGAAGAGGTTTTTAAATATTTAAGTGATTTAATCGATGAATTTGAAAAACTTTGTTAATTTTAGTATTCGGTTTTAAGTTTAACAGAAAGATTGAAAGATAAATAAGAGTTTTAATAATGATTAAATATTAAATTAATCTTTAATAGAATAAGTAAACACAAAAAAATTAAAATATTTTTAGTGATTTAGTAAAAAATCAAATCTAATTTAATTTGGATTGTTAATTAATTTATTAATTTAATTTTCATGAGAACTGTTTAAAAATTTAATAACTCCGCAAAAAATTTGATAACACAAATTTTCTCGAAAAGACTTCGTTTGAAGTCTTTTTTCGTCTTTTTCGTTGCTTAAAAATCCACATTCTACTAAAACGGCAGGGCATTTTGCACTGTTTAGCACTAAATAATCACCTTTTAATGTTAATTTTCTTGCGTTTTCCACATTTTTTATTAAAAGTGTTTGAATATTTTCGGCAAGATTTTTTGAAAGGCTGTCATCTAATTTGTAAAAAGTTTGTGCTCCAATAGATGATGGAAGCGAAAATTTATTCATGTGAATTGATATAAAAATATCACAGTTAGAATTTTCTATTATTTCTT
>DLSG01000084.1:6423-6603 GCA_002501285.1 Christensenella sp. UBA7868
TCTTCTTGTTTATCAGGAGATAAAGCGTTTTCGGTGCTTCTTACTAAACCCACTTTATAATTTAAACTTTCAAAATAATTTTTTAATGTTTTTGCGTATTCTAGGTTTAAGTCGCTTTCTTTTACTCCAGTTGTAAGTCCAACCGCTCCGCCGTCTAATCCGCCGTGCCCAGCATCTATA
>DLSG01000084.1:6744-6887 GCA_002501285.1 Christensenella sp. UBA7868
TATATAGAATATATTACTTAAATTTTTATGCCAGTTTACTTTTTTGCTAATATTAAATTTGTTTTATTTTTTGATGTAGAATATTAAAAACATATTTATTCTTAAGAAATATTTTAAAAAGTTTTTAATGGCAAAATATTTTT
>DLSG01000007.1 GCA_002501285.1 Christensenella sp. UBA7868
CCACAAAACTTGAAATGTTTGACAAAAAAATTAAAGATTGCAGTTTGATTAACAATTCGCACATATACTTTGCAATGTTTGACAGCTTTACAAACGCCCAAATTTCATCTTTGGTTCAACTTGGAAAGTTTGCAAAGAGTTTGACAATTTCACTTTGTGCAAACACAACACAAAACAACAAAATGATTTATGACAATGTTGTTTTTCAGCGAGTTAAGCAAGCATTTGAAAGTCAATTTTTATACCCAGAGATTAAAAATGTATATTTTAATGGAAGTAAACGTCAAAACTTTTTGCTGAACAATTATTTTTCTACAACAAATGTTTCAAAATTTGAAACAAATGATGTTGAAATTATTGAGTGTGATGACACAACGCAAGAAATCAGGCTGGTTGCCAGCAAAATTAAGTCACTTGCAATAGAAAACAAATTTCAGTTTAAAGATATAGTTGTTGCAGTGAATGGACTTGAAGATTATGCTTTGCAAATTAAAACCATATTTGATGAATACAATTTGCCATATTATCTTGACATTTCAAAAACTATGAGTGAGCACTATTTTTGCAAATTTTTGTCAAATGTTTTTGATTTTGTTCTTGGAAGGAATACGCTTTTTGATGCAATTTCAATAGTAAAAAATCCAATTGTAAATTTTGATTTTGCAGAAAAAGAAACTTTTGAAAACTTTTGCATCAAATTCAATATTATGGGTGAAGAGTTTTATAAGTCATTTAATTTTGAAAGTAGTGATGAATGCCGTGTTGCTGAAAAAGTTAGGAATGGCGTTTTTGGTGCGATAAAAACTTTTGCCGATGAACTTGCAAGAGCAACAATTGTTGATGAAAAACTTGATGCTATGATGGATTTTTTGACAAAACTTGATGTAAAAAATTTAATTGAGAATCTTGCTCAAAAACAACTAGACCCAGTTGACAAATCTATTGATGAGCAAATATATGGCAAATTTGATGAAATTGTTAGCGAAGCAAAAGAAATGCTTGGTGCAGATGGACTTGAAAATTCAGTTGTGTGTGACATTTTTAAATCAGTTTTCAAATCAACACAAATTTCAACCATACCACTTAAATGCGAAAGTGTTTTTGTTGGAGATGCATCAAGTAGCACATTCTTGCCAAGCAAAGTTTTGTTTGTTATGGGTGCAACTGCAGATAGAATGCCAAATTTTTCTGTTGACAGTGGAACAATTACAGATGCCGAGATTGAGCGTTTTGAAAGTGTGAAAAAAATCACACCAACAATAAAGGAACTTAACAAGCGAGAAAAATTTAAACTTTTCAATTTGATGCTAAATGGCAGTGAAAAACTTGAAGTTTCATACAGCATCTTAACAAATGGAACACCATCAAAACCAAGTGATTTTGTGCTTAAATTGTGTGATATTTTGTGTCAAAATGGCAAAAAACTTGAAATTAGAGAATATAACTCTTTGTTTTTAGATGCTTTTGAAGGTGATTCTAAAATTCCGACCATGCTTGTTGGAACGATGAAAAACGCAATTAAAATTTCTGAAAGTAATTTGCAAAAAAATGCCATTGTTAAACAAATGATGAAAAATGAACTTGTCGAGATTGTTTCGCAAAAACAAAGTGAACTTGCAGAAACTGACCAAAGATATAGTTTGCATGGCACAGAGAAAATTCTTTTCCCAAATGGCTACACAAAAATAAGTCAAATTGAAAACTATTTTCAGTGTCCATTTAAGCAGTTTGTAAACTATGGAATTAGGCCACGGGAACAGCAAAAGTATGAATTGCAAAAAAAAGATATTGGCACAATCTTGCACAAAATTGCTGAACTTTATGTTTTGGAATTGATGCAAAACAATTTTGCACAACTAAACACTGAAAAGTGTGTTGATAAATATTTTGATAAAATATTTAGTGACAAAAAATATTCGAATTTAAAGTCTATGAATTTTGAGATTTCAAGTTTAAAACGAGAAGCAATAAGATTTTTAAATGCAATCAATCATCAAATTGAAAACAGTGATTACAAACCAAAATATACAGAATACGCATTTTTAGGCGTTAAACTGGAAAGTGGTTTGCTTGTCAATGGTGTGGTTGACCGAATTGATGTTTGCAACGACAATGGAACATTTAGGGTTATTGACTACAAAACTGGTTCTGATAAATTTGACTACAAAAAAGTGTTTTATGGCATAAAAACGCAGTTGATTGTTTACATTGATATGCTAGAGAAAACATTTAAAAAGGATGCTGTTGCTGGAATGTATATGCCGGTTAAAAATTCTTTTGGTAGTCTTGATGATGAAGAAGGCGTTTTAAACTACAAACTAGATGGTGTGTTTTTGAAAGATGAATCTGTTGTTTTCAGAATGGACAAAAACCTGATTGAACAAGACGAAAGCGACATCATAAATGTAAAAAAGAAAAAAGATGGCTCATTTAAGAGCATTACTGAAAAATTCGCTTTGTCTTCTGAAGAGTTTGGCAAGTTGAAATTGTATTGTGTCAAATTGATAGATAAGGCAGTTGATGAAATGCTTGAAGGATATATTGTGCCAAAGCCATATAAAATTCAACAACAAACAAGTTGTGATTTTTGTCAGTTTAAGTCAATGTGTCATTTCAGTGCAAAACAAAATGGTTTTAGAGAGATAAAGCCGAAAGATAAAAATTCATTTTAATAGGGAAAATCAATGGAAAATAAAAACGAAAGCGTAAATTTCACAAAAGAGCAACAGCAAGTTATAAGTCACGAAACTGGCAACCTGCTTGTTTCAGCATCTGCGGGAAGTGGAAAAACCAAAGTCTTAATTGCCAAAATTGTTGACTACATTTTAAATGACTATGCAAAACTTAAAGATATTTTGGTCGTAACATTTACAAATGATGCCAGCCAAGAAATTAAGTCTAGATTGTCAA
>DLSG01000024.1:0-444 GCA_002501285.1 Christensenella sp. UBA7868
CTAAACCTTTTGCTAAACCTGGTGTTAAACCTCAAATTAAGCAATCTTATGCTGCACCCCTTATAGATTTAAAAGAAAAAGAAAGAACAAGAATAAAGAAAAAGCCAACAGAACCAACTCAAGAAAAGAAAGTTATGAACAAAAAGGCTCAATTTAAAATGAGTCTTGTTAATGACGACTTAAATGAAAGTGAAAGCGTAAAATACAGACGTGTTAAAACAAAAAAAGAGAAGGTTCAAGAACAAGTTATTACTGTTGTTGACAAGGCGGTTATGGACACCGAAACAATTAGTGTTAAAGATTTAAGCGAAAAAATTGGAAAGCCAGTTGCTGAAATCGTTAAAAAATTGTTTATTTTGGGTATTATGAGCACTATTAACAGTTCAATCGACTTTGATACTGCTGAACTTGTTTGCAGCGAATTTGGTGTAACTCTTGAATATA
>DLSG01000024.1:525-7415 GCA_002501285.1 Christensenella sp. UBA7868
ATGGGTCACGTTGACCATGGTAAAACTTCACTTCTAGATGCTATTAGAAAAACTAATGTTATTGGTGGAGAAGCGGGCGGAATTACTCAACATATTGGTGCTTACACTGTTAAAGTTGGCGACAGAATGATTACTTTTATTGATACTCCAGGTCATGCCGCATTTACGGCAATGCGTGAGCGTGGAGCAAATATCACCGACGTTGCAATTTTGGTTGTGGCAGCCGATGATGGATTAATGCCTCAAACTTTAGAAGCAATTAAACATATTAAAAATGCTAATGTCCCTATGGTTGTTGCTATTAATAAAATTGATAAACCAACGGCTAATGTTGAAAAAGTTAAACAACAACTTGCTGACCAAGGTGTTTTAAGCGACGAATGGGGCGGTGATACTATTATGGTTCCTATCAGTGCAAAACAAAATATGAACATTGATAAATTACTTGAAATGGTGTTATTACAAGCCGATGTTTTAGATTTAAAAGCAGATCCAACTCAAAAAGCAACTGGCTCGGTTATTGAAGCAAAAATTGATAAAGGTAAAGGACCTGTTGCAACTATTTTAATTCAAAATGGTACTCTTCATGTTGGGGACACTATGGTTGTTGGTCTAGCACTTGGAAGAATTAGGGCTATGATTGACGAACACGGAAAAAATGTTAAGTCGGCAGGCCCTAGCACTCCTATTTCAGTTTTAGGACTAGATGCTGTGCCTCTTGCTGGTGATAAAGCCTATGTTGTTGACGAAAAACTTTCTAAACAACTTATTGAAGAAAGAAAAACAAAACTTAAACGTGATAGGGTTACAAACTCTTCTGGTGTTTCTGCGGAAGACTTGTTCCATAAAGCCGAAGACAATATGAAAAAACAATTAAATGTTATTGTTAAAGCCGATGTTCAAGGTTCTTGTGAAGCGTTGAAAGAAAGTATTTTGGAAATCCAAAGTGAAGAAGTTAAAGTTAATGTTATAAGTGCGACAGTTGGAAATGTAAGCGAAACTGATGCTGATTTGGCAAAAACTACAAACTCTATTATTATTTGCTTTAATACAAAAGCCGACAATAAAGCAAGAGATTTTATTGAAAAAGAAAAAGTTGAAATTTACTATTCAAGGGTTATTTATGATGTTATTGATTTCTTAACCGATAAAATGAAAAGTATGTTTGCTCCTAAATTTAATGAAATTTACACTGGTAGTGCCGAAGTTAGAATGGTTTATAAAATTACTGGTGTTGGTATTGTTGCGGGAAGTATTGTACTTGACGGAAAAATTTCAAGAGGGGCTCTTGTTAAAGTTTTAAGAGGAAAAGAAGAAATTGGAAGTTATAAACTTGAAAGCCTTAAAATTAAAAAAGACGATGTTAAGGAAGTTGGTGTAAACTTTGAATGCGGTATTAGACTTGAAGGCTTTGAAAAGTTTGAAGTTGGCGATAAACTTATGGCTTATAATTTAGAAAGAGTAATTTTTTAGGAGAATATTATGGCAAACCGAATTTTGAAAATAAATGCAGAAATTCAAAAAGAATTATCTAAATTGATTTCTTATAAACTTGTCGATCCAAGATTAAGCGGGGTGTTTGTATCAGTTTTAGATGTTGACACTTCGCCTGATTTAAGCCACGCTAAAATAAAATTGAGTATTTTCCCAGACGATAAAACTGAAAGTGCTTTTAATGCAATTAAAAACAGCATTCCATTTTTAAGGCGAGAAATCGCAAAAAATGTAAAATTAAGGGTGGTTCCTGAACTTGTATTTTCTCTTGATGAGGGGACTAAAAATGAAAACAGAATTAATGAACTTTTAAAAGGAATTAAAAATGACAAAAGAGATTAAAAGTTTGATAGATAATGCAAAAACTTGTGCTGTTTTCTTTCATATTGGGCCTGATGGCGATGCTATTGGCTCGGGATTAGCACTTAAAGAAGCATTAACTCAACTTGGAAAAAATGTTACAGTGTTTTCGCAAGACGAAATAGGAAAAGATTTTGAGTTTCTGAAACCAGATTGTATAAAAACTGAAATAGTTTCAACTAAATTTGACCTTGGCTTTGTTCTTGATTGCGGTGAAATAAAGCGTATTGGGACTATGGAAGCAGTTTTGAAAAATTGTGAAAAGGTTATTAATATCGACCATCATTTAAACAATGAAAATTTCACAAAATTTCAAATTGTAGAGCCCGAAGCAAGTTCGACTTGTGAACTTATGTGCTATTTTTTGAAACAATTAGGTATTGAATTTACAAAGCAAATTAAAATTGATTTATATTGTGGGTTAGCAACAGACACGGGTTGTTTTATGTATAGTTTAGATAAAAAGGCTTATTCTGCTGCAGAATTTTTAACTGACGGAATTTGTGATGAAATTGAAAAATTAAATTACACTCTTTTTAGAGAAAAAACTTTTGAAGAACTAAAACTTACTGGGGAAGCGTTAAGCAAACTTGAAAGTCATTTGGATAATAAATTTGCAATTACTGATATCATGCAAAGAGATTTGTTAAAACATAACGTACCTATTGAGTGTACTCCTAATATTATCTTTTTAGTTTCTGGACTAAAAGATTATGATGTTATTTGCGTTATTTGTGAAGAAAAAGTAGGAGTTTTTCGAGTTTCGTTTAGAAGCAATAAGGTAGATGTTAGCGAACTTGCAAGAATGTTTGGCGGTGGCGGTCATAAATTTGCCGCTGGGTGTAAGATTTATGGTGGTAGAAATGCCGTTAAAAATAAAATATTAAAAGCGTGTAAGGTGTATTTTGATGGACGGAATAATTAATGTCTATAAGCCAAGTGGGATTTCAAGCAATTTTGTTTTAACTAAACTTAAAAAAAGTTTGGGGATTAAAAAATTAGGACATTTAGGTACACTTGACCCTTTAGCGTGTGGTGTTTTGCCTGTTATGGTAAATAAGGGCACAAAACTATTTGATTATTATCTAAATAAAAACAAAGTTTATCGTGCGGTGTTTACTTTTGGGGTGGAAACTGACACTTTGGATAGCGAAGGGAAAGTTGTAAATAGGTGCGAAAAAATTCCTACCAAAGATGAAATTTTGTTGGGAATTAAAAAACTAACAGGCAAATTAGACCAAATTCCACCAAATTTTAGCGCTAAAAACATAAATGGCAAGCGTGCTTATGAAAAGGCTAGGAATGGCGAAATTTTCGAGTTAAAATCGAAAATTGTTGAAGTTTATGACTTTAAACTTATTTCGCAAATAAACAAAGATAGTTTTTTGTTTGAAATTGCGTGTTCAAGCGGAACATATATAAGAAGTTTAGCACGAGATTTGGGACAAATTTTAAATACTCGGGCTTTTATGAGTGGGCTGATTAGAACAAAAAGCGGAAATTTTGATATTTTAAAATCAACTTATTATAAAGATTTGACAATTGAAAGCGTGAATGATAAAATAATTACGCCTAATGAGCTTTTAGAAGATTTGCCTAAACTTGTGGTTGATGATAGTTTTTATAAGCAAATTACTAATGGTGTAAAAATTAAGGTTTTGCACAAAGACGAAGAAAAAGTTGCTGTTGTGTGCAAAAATAGATTAATTGGAATTGGAAGTGTAGAAAACAATCTAGTTTCAATTAAAACAAATTTATTGGGTGATGTATGATAAAATTTGGGCCAAGTGGAAATGATGAAAAATTTTATAGTGACGGATTTTCAAAAACAATAGATGCCTTTTCGTGGGTTAAAAATTTAGGGCTAGAATTGTTTGAATATTCGCTTGGAAATGGTATAAGACTTAAATTTGAAACCGCCAAAGCACTTGGAATAGAAGCGGAAAAACAGGGGATTGAAGTTTCTGTTCATGCACCATATTTTATTAATTTTGCAAATCCTAGTGTTGAAGCAAGGCAAAAATCAATTGAATATGTAATTTCAAGTCTTAACCTTTTAAAAGCATTGGGTGGAAGAAAATTGGTTGTCCATAGTGGTACAACGCTTGGAAAACCTAGAAATGAAGCCCTTAAAATTTTATATGAAGGTTATGATGCTCTTTTAAATGAGGTTTACAAACAAAATTTAGGAGATTTTATTATTTGCCCAGAAACTATGGGGAAATATTCGCAAATTGGAAGTTATTCTGAAATTATTGACCTTTGTAAAATTGATAAGTGTTTAATTCCAACTTTAGATTTTGGGCATATCAATTGTGTTATGCAAGGTGGGCTTAAAACTGAAGATGATTTTAAAAAAATTATTGATTATTCTTTAGACAATTTAGGGGAATATAAAACAGATAATTTGCATATTCATTTTTCTAAAATTGCCTTTACAGATAAAGGGGAAACAAAACACCTTGATTTATCAGACACTGAATTTGGGCCAGATTTTGAAAATTTGGCAAAAGTGTTAAAAGAATATAAACTTAACCCAACAGTTATTTGTGAGTCTAAGGGAAAAATGGCAACAGATGCCCTTAAACTTAAAAATATATATTATAATTTATAGGAGGATAAATAAATGTTAACAGCAGATGTAAAAGTTGGCACAACTTTTGAATGGGAGGGAAAATTGTATCAAGCAATTGAATGGCAACACGTTTGTCAACCAAGGCTTGCTGCTTTTATCCGTGGCAAAATCAAAAATGTTGAAACTGGTCAAGTAATTGAAAGAAACTTTAAAACAAACGAAAAAGTTGAAGCAGTTCAAGTTGAAAGAAAAGAAATGCAATATCTATATAATGATGGAGAAATTTATTATTTTATGGATCCAGAAACTTATGAACAACTTCCAGTAAACAGCAAAGATTGCAGCGCAATTTTTGATTATTTAATGGACGGTTTAATGTGTACTGTTGTTTCTGCTAATGGAAAAATCATTTCTGTTGAACCACCACTATTTGTTGAACTTGAAATTGTTGAATGCGACCCAGCAGTTGCAGGAAATACTGCTACAAGTGCTTCTAAAATGGCAAAAGTTGAAACAGGTAAAGAACTTCGTGTTCCTCTATTTGTTAATAACCACGACAGAATTAGAATTGACACAAGAACTGGCGAATATATGGAAAGAATTTAGTTTAAACTAAACAAATTTAGCCAATTTTAAATTAAAACAAATTTACGAAAACACAAGAATTTTGTAGTCTTGTGTTTTTTTTTGCGTATAAGTTATAAACATTTTACTGCTTTAATATTTTATATTATCGGAAGTTGAGTCGGAGAGTTTACTCTCCAGCGAGACTGATGGTTATTCAAATTGGAAGTGCAAAGTAAAGACTTTGCAAGTGCGATAGCACAAATTTTGAATTTGTTTCAAAATTTACTTCCTATAAATTTATATTAAGCAATTGGTGAGAGCGATAAAAAATTTATTTTTGGCATTTGAGCACCAAGGATATATAAGCATAGTTTATTTTAACAATGTTTAAAAACGATGGTTAAAAGAGTGGATTAAGTATTTATTAATTTAGATAAAAAATTGTAAATTGAAATAGGAGATTTGTATGTTAGAAAAGATTTTGCCAACAGATTTATATGAACTTTTAAGCAAGACGTTAAATTATAATTTGCTTTTTGAAATAAGGTTAAGGCTTTCTAAACCTATAAGCGTAAATTATGGAAATAAAATGTATTTTTTAAGTCCTGAAGGGCTGTGTAATGACGAAGAAAATGCGATTATTTGCACTAAAAGTTTAATTGACAGCATTATTTTAAAATCTAGCAATTTTTCACTATATTCTGTAAATGAAGATATAAAGAGAGGGTTTATCACATTAAATTCGGGCGTAAGAATTGGGGTTTGCGGTGAAGTTGTGGACGAAAATGGACACACGGTTACAGTTAAAAACTTTAATAGCATAAATATTAGATTTCCGCATGAAGTTAAAAATTGTTCACTTAATGTTTTAAATCATATTTTTGAAGATGGACAAGTATTAAACACTTTGGTACTTTCAAGTCCAGGAGCGGGAAAAACGACATTTATTCGAGATTTATGCTATCAAATTGGAAAAAGGAATTTTCCATTAAATTTGTTGCTTTTAGATGAAAGAAATGAAATTGCTGGCTTAAATAAAGGTGAACCGTCAATGGATGTGGGAAAATTTACGGATATTTATCAATTTTCAACCAAAAAAATGGGTTTTGAAAATGGAATTAGAAGTATGAATCCAAATGTTATTGTTACTGACGAAATCGGAACAAAAGAAGACGTGGAAAGTTTAATGTTTGCGTCAAATTGTGGCGTAAGCATAATAGCGACTACTCATGCAAAAGACATACTTGATTTAAAAGAGAAAAAACAATTTAGTGAAATTCTTGCAAGACACCTGTTTAAAAGATATGTTGTTTTAACCGCTAAAAACGGGGTTGGCTCAATCGAAGGCGTTTATGACGAGAATTTAATAAGGATATTATGAAAATTTTAATTTTGGGGCTAATTTTCGGCTCAATAAGTTTTCTGGGTTTTAAAATTGGAAATGCCTTTAAGGAAAAAGAAGCTTTTTATTATGATTTTAAAAATTTTTTAATTTATCTTAAAAGCGAAATTGGCTTTTTTAGACGAGATATTGTAGAAATTATTGAAGCATATCAAACAAAAAATAAAAACATAATAATGCTTTTGGGTAATTTTAAGCAAAGTTTAAATGGCGAAAATTTTCAAAAAATCAATATTTTAAGTGACAGTGAAAATGCGAAAATTGAAGAGTTTTTTAAAGGTGTTGGGGTAAGTGATTGTGATAGTCAAAAGGAATATATTGAAAAAAACATTGAAATTTTTTCCAAAAGTTATGAAGATGCTAAACAACAAAATTTGAAACAGGGAATTATGTATAAAAAATTGTCAATTTTGGTGGGAATTTTGGTGTGTATTATATTGATTTAAAGTTTGCATAGTATTTTGCATAGTACTATGCATAGTACTATGCAAA
>DLSG01000064.1 GCA_002501285.1 Christensenella sp. UBA7868
TGCTTTTTTTTCTTCTTTTGTTAGTTTTTTATCAAATTCAAGACCAAGTTTTACATTTTCAAATATTGTTCGCCATTCAAATAAATGGTCCTTTTGAAACATATAGCCAAGACTTTGAACAAATTTATTTTCTTTTTTTGAAGAATTTTTATATATTTGTTCGCCGTCAAGCCAAATTTCACCACTTGAAGCAGGTATTAGTCCTCCAAGCATATTTAAAATTGTGGTTTTTCCACAGCCAGAGGGGCCAACAATTGCAACAAATTCGCCGTTATTAACATTAAATGAAATATTGTCAACCGCAAGTGTTTCTCCTTGACTTGAATGATATGTTAAACTTAAATTTTTAATTTCTAGTAATGGTTTTGTCATGATTATTCCTTTTTATCTTTCGATATATTTCATTATATTTGCATAAAAGTTTTAAGGTTACTTTACAAAGGTTTAAGTTTTTGATAAAATAAAAACATGAAAAATTGTGAATATGTTAAAGGGTGTGCAAAAAAAACTGATTTTATATGTGACGACAAATTTGAAGTTTGTATGGTTGGAAGAAGTAATGCGGGGAAGAGCAGTTTGATTAATGCAATTTTTAATAACAATAAACTTGCAAAAACAAGTTCAAGTCAGGGGAAAACAAGGCTTGTAAACTATTTTTTGGTTGATAAAACTTTTTATCTTGTTGACCTTCCAGGCTATGGATTTCATCTTGCTGGAAAAGAAAATGAAAAATCGTGGTCGGTTTTAATTGAAGAGTATTTTGCCCACAAAGAAGATAAAAAACTTGTTTTATTGCTTTTAGATATTAGACATCTTCCAAGTGAAGACGATAAACAAATGTTAAAGTTTTTAAATTTCTATTCTATTCCTTTTAAAATAATTGCTACAAAAAGTGATAAACTTGCAAAAAGTAAACGCAAGAATGCTGCTTTTTCGCTTGCAAAAGAGATGAATGTGGGGACTAATGATGTATATTTTTGTTCAAGCGAAACAAAAGAAAATATTGATGTAATTAAAAATTTAATTGATGAAAGGGTAAAAGAATATGAGATGTCCTAAATGTTATGGAAGCGTTGATAAAGAAAGTAAAGTTTGTTTGAAGTGTGGATTTGATACAAAAAAACTTGCAGATTCTTCAAATAAAAAGGCTAAAGAACTTTTAAGAAGCGGTGACGGCGATTTGGTTTTGCAGTCAAGAGTATTGCCAAAAGATTTAAACAAAAAGAAGTTACTATTATTGTGTGGATTTTTAGGACTTTTTGGCGGGCATTATTTTTATTGCGGAAAGTTTACTAGGGGAATTGTTAATTTAATTATTAGTTTATATTGCACAGTTTTTTTAGTTTTTTCGGCTTTGCATTTTAAAGGTGATAAAATTTATGCCTACTTTGAATATTTTGCTCTATTACTATTTGGCTTTGTTTTAATTTTTACTATTTGGGATTTTTTTGATATAGTATTTAACCGATTTAAAGTGCCTGTTTATGTAGATGAAAAAGCAAAAACAAAGGGGAAATAGAAAATAACTTTAATTTATTTATATATACTAAACATAATGAAATAATAACAATGTGTTAAATTTATTATTTTTTAGTCTTGACAATATAGGCAAGTTAAGATATAATTATTTTAGTTTTATAGGGGGATTTATGGAAAAAGATTTTTTAGATGGCTGGAGAGAATCAATCAGAAAATATGAGGGTGACGGCGAATATGACGCAACTGCCGAAGCAATTAGAGAATATTTAAGAGAAGAAGAACTTAAAAAGAAAAAAGCAAAAGAGGAAGAAGAAGGCTTAACAAAATAGTTCTTTAGGTTTTATTTTAATTTTAAAAACTATAAAAAAAGCAAATCTAAATAAAGAAAATAGTAAAAAATTAAAAATAAAATTTTTTTAATTATTTTCATTATTTTATTGACTTTATAAAAAAAGTGATGTATAATTACCATGTAAAAAGTAGAAATATCCATTTCTCACCAAAAAGGCACGCCTAGTTGGTCCTAAAATTTTATAAGATATAATTTTTTAGTGTGGATATTTGTATATTCACTTTTTTCTTTTATAAGGGGGATTTAAACTATTAAAGAATTATTAATTAATGAGCAAATCGTTGCAAAAGAAGTAAGGCTTGTTGGTGAAAACGGCGAGCAACTTGGTATTGTAAGTTTTCAAGACGCATTAAGTATGAGTCATGAAAAAGATTTAGATTTGGCTTTGATTTCGCCAAATGCTAATCCTGTTGTATGCAAAATTATGGATTATGGGAAATATCGTTTTGACCAAATCAAAAAAGAAAAAGAAGCACGCAAAAAGAACAAAGCACAAGAAATCAAAACTATTCAATTGTCGCTTACTATTGGCGATTATGACATGAACTATCGTGTAAAAAACGCTAAAAGTTTTTTAGAAGACGGCAACAAAGTTAAGGTTAATATTCTTTTAAAAGGTCGTCAACAAGCATATCCAGAACAAGGCATTGAAATTATGAAAAAATTTGCAAGTCTTGTTGGAGATTGTGCGGTTGTAGAAAAAGAACCTAAACTAGAAGGAAAATTCATAAATATGGTCTTGGGCCAAAAAAAGTAAGGTAAAGGAGAAATTATTATGCCAAAACAAAAAAGTCATAGTGGTGCAAAAAAACGTTTTAAAGTTTTAAAAAGCGGTTTAGTAAAAAGAGGAAAACAAAATAGACGCCACATTTTAACTAAAAAAACAACAAAAAGAAAAAGAGATTTACGTCAAGCAACTTATGTTTCTAAAGCACAAGAAAAAACTATTAGAAACATGGTTAGCGTTTAGGAGGAACTGTTATGAGAATTAAAAGAAGTAATAACGCATTAAAAAAACGTAGAAAAGTTTTAAAACAAGCAAAAGGATACTGGGGAAGTCATTCAAGACTATACCGTGTTGCTAAACAAAGCGTTCGTAAAGCAGAAAGCCACGCTTATATTGGAAGAAAAAACAAGAAAAGAGATTTCAGAACTCTATGGATTGCAAGAATTAATGCTGCTTGCAGACTAAATGATATTAGTTACTCTAAATTTATGCATGGTTTAAAAGTTAATAACATTAACCTAAACAGAAAAGTTTTAAGTGAAATGGCTATTTCTGATGCAGAAGCGTTCAAACTATTATGCGAAACTGCTAAAAAAGCCAACTAATAAACAAAAAATATAATTAAAAAAATCATAGCAATTTGGCTGTGATTTTTTTTATAAAATTTTATTTTAATTATATAAATTTATTGACATAAAAAGTCTATTTTTGTATAATTATTGTAGAAATAAATAAGAAAATATTTTCTTAATTTTTATAAAGGAAGGTTTTATTATGGCAGCAGCATTTATGGGAACATTTTTAGAAAATTTTACAAAACAAGATCTTGACGAATTTTTTTGGAAATTTTTTAAAGAAGAATATACAATTAATTATAAAATAGGAAAAACAAAACAAGATGAACCTTATTTTGTTGCAACAGTTACAAATCATTCTAATAATTTGGGAACATACAAATTTAACGCTTTTTCTTTCAGTGCAGATTCACAACAAACTTCTGTTTTTGATGAGTTTTCTTTAATGCAAAAAGCATGGATTAAATATGTTGCTTCAAAAAATAAAGATGTTGAAATTAATGGCGTGCCTTATGAGAAAGCACTTGAAAACTATTATTACAACCTTTATATCTCAAAAGCACTTAAAAAAGAAAAAGAAATTAAAGCAGTTTTAAATGAAAATGAAGAAGAACTTGCTAGATAGTTTGAAGTTTAGCCTAAATTAAAGTTAAATAATTAATTTTGTATGTGTATAGATTTTTTATGCGCAAAATTTTAAAACTAGATTTACTTTGATAAACTTAAATTTAAATAATATCAATTTAAAAATTATTTAAAATTTAAGTAATTTAAAATTATCAAAAAAATGAAAACCGAAACATTATTGTTTTGGTTTTTGGCTTTTTATAATAAAATTATTTAGAAAGATATAATGCTAATTATGTGATGTTTTCTCTAATTTAACAAGGAGTATTTTATGCAACAACCAAAAAAATGGAAAGATACCATAGACCCTTTTTCTATTAAGTTTAATAATTTTAAATTAATAGAAGTGCTTGGCTATCCACATGCAAGAAATGATGTTTTTTACGGCAAAGGGATTTATAGTGGCGAAGAGATTTATGTTTTTATAAAATATGCTAGCAAAGAAGATAGTAATATATCAAAAGAAATTAAAATAATTAATTCTTTAAATTATAATTTTTTGCCACAAATAATTGATTATGATATTGACGGAAAGTTTATTGTAACAAAAGAAGTTGTTGGAGAACGGTTATCTTATATTTTGCAAACAACATCTGATAAATCTATTGATTATATGTTTGAGTATGGTAAAACATTAGCACAAATTCATTCAACTTCAATAATTTGTGAAAAAGTTGAGCATAGGAAATTTTTTGATATACCATCTCTTGAATATTTAAAACGATTTGGAATTGATTTTGTTTATGACTTTTTAGTTAAAAACAAGCCAAATACTATGAATGTTTGTTTTTGTCATGGCGATTTTCATTATGCTAATATTTTATGGAATAATAAAAAAATTTCAGCAGTTTTAGACTGGGAATTGTCTGGAATTGGAAACAAAGAGTTTGATATTGCTTGGGCTATAATAAATAGACCGTCTCAAAAGTTTTTAAGAACTCAAAAGGAAGTTAATGAATTTATAAAAGGATATAAAAGTGTAAATTCATGTAATATTAGTTATGTTGAATATTATATGATTTTAATTTACAGTCATTTTATTTCAGTAAATCCAAAAGACACCGACTATCAAGAATTTGTCAGAAAATGGTTAAAGCGAAAAACTAAAAATTTTAAAGGTTAAATATATGAAAAATTTGATTTTTAAGATTGCAATCATTGCTTAAAAATTAATGCGATATTCTTATTAAATTTTAAATATATTTTTGTTTAAAGCATTAAATTATAAAAAAGTTTATATTAGACAAAATATAGAAAATATATGAAATTTACTATAATTAATTTAAAAGATTGTAAACACAAAATTGTTATATAAATTGAATTAAAATTAAAACAAAAAAGGAAATAAACAACTAAAAGAGTTTATTTCCTATATTTTTTGAAATTTCGGCAATTTTATTTAATTCGCTATCAGAAATTTTTAAAGGTTTTATTTTTGGTTTTCCCCAAATATCAAATGTTTTTGGGCCAATCCATTGTTTGATGTCACAATCGTTAAAAATCGCATAGATAGTGTTTAAACATGCTTTTTTTGGTGAAGTGAAAATTAAACGCATTGGAAGTTTTATAATCTTTTTTAAAAGTTCGGGATAGTTTGATGTTATGTTTGTTGCACTTATTCCAGGGTGGGCAATAGAATAAGAAATTTCGGGATAAGGTGACAATAAACTTATTAAAGAAAACATTAAAAATCGTTTTGAATTGCCATAAATTTTATTTACATTTTTATAACTTGAAAAATCAATATCTTGTGGGTTAATATCTGAAAATTTATAGGCTATGCTTCCAACTGTTATTACTTTTGAATGATTTTTTTGAAGAGTGGGAAGTAGATGTTTTACAAGCAAAAATGGAGAAACAAAATTTATTGTAAAAATATTGTTATATCCGCTAGACTTTGTTGTTAATTTTTCGGCATATGTTCCTGCGTTTAAAATTAAATAATCAATTTTTTTTGATGACAAACTTTTGCAGGCATTAATTACGCTTGAAGTGTCTGACATATCAACTTTTATAATATCAATATTTATGTTTGGGTTTTGGCTTAAAAGTTCGTGTTTTAAAGTTTCTGATTTTTGAATGTTTCGGTTTAAAAAAATAAAATTAGCGTTAAGTTTTGCTAAAATTTTAACAGTGTTTAGCCCAAGACCGCTTGTAGAACCTGTTATTGCAACCGTTTTTCCGCTTAAATCTGATGTATTGTTCTTAATCCATTTATTTATGTTCATAATTATATTTTACCATATTGAAATAAAGTTTTCAATATGTTTTGTTTTTTTTAGGGGTGTGTGATAAAATAATAAAAGAAAATGTGGAGAAAATTATGCAAGAAATATCAAGTGTAAGCAATGAAAAAGTTAAAGATTTAATTAAACTTTCGGACAAAAAATATAGAGATAATTCTGGGCTTGTTTTGATAGAAGGATACAAAATTTTTTTGGAAGCAATTAAAGCAAAAGCAGAAATTGTTGAAATTTTTGTAACTAAAAACGAACTTGAAAAAGTGGATTTAAAAGGTTTTAAAAACATAACTTTAATTGGTGATAAAGTAAGTGAGAAGTTGAGTTTTAACAAGACAAGTCAAAATTTTTTTGCGGTTATAAAAAAACTTGAAAAAAACTTTGATGACAAAAGATTTTTAATTTTAGATAATATTCAAGACCCACAAAATTTGGGAGCTATTATTAGAACCAGCGTTGCGTGTGATGTGAAAAAACTTTATTTATTAAATTGCGTAGATGTTTATAACGACAAAGTTATTAGGGCAAGTATGGGGAATATCTTTAAAGTTTGCTGTGAA
The DNA here is from genome assembly GCA_002501285.1 of Christensenella sp. UBA7868. Lineage (GTDB taxonomy): Bacteria > Bacillota > Clostridia > Christensenellales > UBA1242 > UBA7868. The sequence continues at coordinate 6,561 of DLSG01000064.1, forward strand.
AAAATTGACTTAAAAAATTTGAAAGAAAAAGTGAAAAACCATGTGATTTATTGTGCAGACATGGACGGGGAAAATGTTTTTAGTTTGACAAATAAACCCGATAATTTTGGCTTAATTTTAGGTAACGAAGGTCAGGGCGTAAGCGATGAAGTTAAGGCTCTTTCGAACAAAACAATTTCAATTCCGATGAAAAATGATGTGGAAAGTTTGAATGTTGCTGTGTCATGTGGAATAATTTTGTATAATTTAGTTTTCTAAAAGTGCTATATGAACCACAGGCGTCAAAGACATGCTTTATCATATTGTAAAATAAAATTGCCAAGGCACATAACTTAAACAAAATAAAATTAAGTGCCGTAGGCACTTTGTTAAATAGAAGTACCATAGGCACATTACTAATAAATTAGATATAATGTTTGTGTTGAAGCAAATAATAAATTGCTTACTTTAAACTATGGCGGAGTAATAACAAGCGCAAGTTATACTGGAACTTTATATAAAAACGCTGAAATAGGGATTTTTAGAACAAAAACTGATTCTGGTTGGCATTCAACAAGTTTGGGCAAAGGTGGTTCGAAAATTTGGGTTTGTAAAATTTATGATAATAATAAATTGGTGAGAAACATGATTCCTTGTGTACGCTCATCTGATAATAAGCCAGGAATGTTTGATTCTGTTAGTAATACATTTTTCACAAATGCGGGCTCTGGTGAATTTTTGTGGGGTTAAATCATTTAAAACTTAAAGTTTAAAACAATTTTAAAAAAAGTAGGTTAAAAAATTTTATATTGATAAAAGTTTTTTAATATTTTAATTTGTTTTGATTTAACGCTATTTTTTGGGGTCTTAATTGACCCCATTTTTTTGTGCAAAGTAGAATAACGGTTATGAATTTAAAATATTTTACTAATCAATTGACAAAATTAATGTAATTATTTATAATTTAACCGAATAATTGAATTTAAGGGGAAATTTATGAGCGGACATAGCAAATTTAATAATATTAAACATACAAAAGAAAAAATGGATGCACAAAGAGGTAAAGTTTTTACAAAAATCGGAAAAGAAATCGCTGTTGCTGTTAAAATGGGTGGAAGCGATCCAAATTCTAACCCAAAACTTTACAATCTAATTGTTAAAGCACGTAATAATAATATGCCAAACGATAACATTCAGCGTTCTATTAAAAAGGCGGCTGGTGAACTTGGTGGCGGAAATTATGAAGAAATAACTTATGAAGGTTATGGAATTGGTGGAAGTGCTGTAATCGTTAATGTTTTAACCGATAATAAAAATCGTGCGGCTGGCGATGTTCGTCATATTTTTGATAAATTTGGCGGAAGTATGGGGCAAACTGGTTGCGTTTCATTTATGTTTGAAAGGAAAGGCGTTTTTGTTATTGAAAAAGACGACAAACTAACGGAAGACCAACTTTTTGAATGGGCAATTGAAGCCGAGGCTGATGATGTTGTAGATGATGGCGATGTATTTGAAGTTTATTCAAGTCCTGATAAGTTTACAAGCGTTCAAGAGGCTTTGCAAAGTAAAGGCGTTAAATTTTTAAGTGCAAATATAGAACTTGTTCCAAATAGTTATATCGATTTAGAAGAAAAACAACTTGAAAGTTTCCAGAAAATGATTGATAGTTTGGAAGATAATGATGATGTGCAAGATGTTTTCCACAATGTAAACTGTTAAAAAACTTCGCACTGCGTTGTTTCTAAAAAAATCTCAAAATAGTCATGTACAATAAGTACACGCCTATCTTGAGATTTTTTTGAGCCTAGCATTACTTGTTTTTTAGCAGTTCAATGTCGTTTTTAAATGATTTTTGAGGGTTTTTTAGAATAATGAGGTGTGTTTCAAAAAAAATCTCAAAATAGTTTTAATTTCAAACTGGCATAATAGGCTAAATCTCTTTTTACGATAAAAGTGTCTGCGACACTTGAGCCTAGCATTACTTGTTTTTTAACAGTTTAATGTTGTTTTCAAATGGTTTTTGTGAATTTTGAGTAATGTGTTGTTGTTAAAATTTCAAACGATAGCACAAAGAAGAAAAATTTGTTTTTCATAAATTTATTATGTTTTATTTATTTTCGAAAAAGCGCCTATGGCAGTGCGATTTGATTGGTGACGGAAAATAGAAGCACTTTTTTGTTTTAATTTGTTTTTAGTTAATTTATTAATTGACTAATTTTTATTTATTATATATAATATTATCATGGTAATTTTGGGAATTGACCCGGGATATGCGATTGTAGGGTTTGGCGTTGTTGAAAAAAATGGGAGTAATGTTAAATGTTTAGATTATGGCGTTATAACCACCGATAAAGATACAGATTTTCCTACTCGTCTTATTCAAATTGCAGACGGGATAGATTATTTGATTGACAAGTTCAAGCCCGACTGTATGGCTCTTGAAGAATTATTTTTTCAAAATAACCAAAAAACCGCAATTAATGTCGCAATGGCAAGAGGCGTTATTGTTGAAAGAGGTAAAAGAAAACTGGGAAACCTTTTTGAATATACACCGCTTCAAATAAAGCAAGCATTAACTGGTCAAGGCAGGGCAGAAAAAGCACAAGTTCAATATATGGTTAAGGCAATTTTAAATTTAAACCAAATTCCAAAGCCTGACGATGCGGCTGATGCTTTGGCGGTTGCTCTTTGTCATTCGCAGACTAATCAACAAATTGGCAATTTTAAATATTAATTTTAGGAACTATTAAAAATTTAATCTAAATAAAAAGTAAAACAAATTTTTAGAAAAATTAAATCAGATTTTAATTTTAATAGTTCAGATTTTAATTTTAATAGTTCAAATTTAAAGATTTTAAAAATACAAATTTAATAAAAATTATTTAATTTGTGTATAAAATAAATTTATACGGAGTAAAAAATGATAGCGTATTTGAAAGGCAGAATAATAGATAAAAGTGAAAATATTGTAGTAGTTGAAGTTGGAGGCGTTGGTTATGAGGTTAATATTTCGCTAAACACAAGTTTAAGTTTACAGGGAAAAGCAGAATGTGAGTTATTCACATATATGCAAGTGAGAGAAGATGGTGTATTTTTGTTTGGGTTTTCAACAAAACAAGAAAAAGAATTGTTTTTAAAACTTATAACTGTAAGTGGTGTAGGCCCTAAAATGGCAATTACAATTTTAGGTGGGGCAAGTTTAACAGATATATTAACGGCAATTGTTTGTGAAGACAGCAGTATGCTTTCTAAATTTAAAGGCGTAGGTAAAAAAACCGCAGAAAGAATAATTTTGGAACTTAAAGAAAAAGTAAATGCAGGAAGTGCAGAGCAAGGTTCAATGCTAGACTTTGTAGTTAATATAGACTTGAAAAACAATGTTATTGATGACACTATTATGGCATTAATGGCGCTAGGACTTAATAAAAGTGACGCAGTTAAGAAAATTAGAGAAAATTATATAGACGGTGACAGTGTTGAAATTTTGATTGAGAAAATTTTGAAAAATTTGAGTAGGTAGTATGGAAGAAAGATTTATTACAAGCACAAAAAATGAAAGTGAACTTGAAGTTGAAAATAAATTAAGGCCAACAACTTTAAACGATTATGTTGGACAAGAAAAAATAAAAAACAACTTAAAAGTTTTTATAAAAGCGGCAAAAGCGAGAGATGAAGCCCTTGACCATGTTCTTTTGTATGGACCTCCAGGACTTGGGAAAACAACCTTGTCGCATATTATTGCAAACGAACTTGGAAGTCAAATTAAAATAACAAGTGGACCCGCTATTGAGAGTGCGGCAGACCTTGCAAGCATACTTACAAATTTAAGCAAAAATGATGTGCTTTTTATTGACGAAATTCACAGGTTAAACCGAAGCGTAGAAGAAATTTTATATCCCGCCATGGAAGATTATGCGTTAGATTTTGTTGTTGGAAAAGGACCAAGTGCTAGGGCAATGCGTCTTAAAATTCAACCTTTTACTCTTATTGGGGCAACAACAAAAGCAGGTAACTTAACCGCTCCGCTTAGAGATAGGTTTGGGGTTATCGCTAGGCTTGAAATGTACACAAGCGAAGAATTAAAACAAATTATTTTGCGTTCAAGTTCAATTCTTGGCATAAAAATTGACGATGATGCTTGTTTATGTCTTGCTAAACGTAGTAGGGGAACTCCAAGAATTGCAAACAGATTATTAAAAAGAATTAGAGATTTTGCGTTAGTTGAAAATAGTGATGTAATTACTCTTGACATCGCTAAAAAAAGTTTAGATTTATTAGAAGTTGACGAATATGGTTTAGATTATACTGACAGACGTATTTTGGAAGTTATGATTGACAAGTTCGGTGGAGGTCCTGTTGGCCTTGACACCTTGTCGGCTTCAACCAATGAAGAAGCAACAACTATTGAAGATGTTTATGAACCATATTTATTACAAATGGGTTTTATTGCAAGAACTCCAAGAGGAAGAATCTGCTTGCCACTTGCGTATGAACATTTAAACAAAAAATTGTCTGACGAGAAAAAGTCGGAACTTGAAACTTTAAAAAAAGAAGAAAATAAAAATGAATAGTGAAGATAGAATTTATAAAAAAGAAACATATTTTTACAATTTGCCTGAAAATTTAATTGCTCAAACGCCAATTGAACCAAGGGATCATAGTAGAATGCTTGTATATAACAGAAGTGATAAAACAATTGAACATAAGCATTTTTATGACATAGAATCTTATCTTAAAAGTGGAGATGTTTTGGTTGTAAACAACACAAGAGTAATTCCTGCAAGGCTAATTGGAACGAAAGTTGACACTGGGGCAAAAATTGAAGTGTTTTTGCTTAAAAAACTTGAACAAAATAAATATGAAGTTTTGTTAAAACCAGCAAAAAAAGCAAAAATCGGCTGTGAAATTAAGTTTTCAGACACATTTTCTTGCGTTGTTGAAAGCAAAGGTGAAATGGGTCTTGGGGAAGTTAAATTTAATTGCACTGGAATTTTTGAAGAAGAATTAGATAAAGTGGGAACAATGCCTCTTCCACCATATATTCACGAAAAATTAAAAAATAGTGAGCGTTATCAAACAGTTTATTCTAAAACAAAAGGGTCAAGTGCGGCACCAACCGCTGGGCTTCACTTTACAAAAGAGTTGCTTGAAAGATTAAAACAAAAAGGTGTTATTATTGTTAATGTTTTGCTTCATGTTGGTCTTGGAACATTTAGACCAGTTAGTGAAGATAATATATTAGCACATGATATGCACAGCGAATATTATGAAATTTCCAAAGAAAGTGCCGACGAAATAAACAAAGCGATTTCGGAAAACAGGCGAGTTTTTGCGGTTGGGACAACAAGTGTTAGGACATTAGAAAGTAGCACAGAAAAAATTGGTGATAAATGGTTTGTTAAAGCTGGAAAAGGTAATACAAATATATTTATTTATCCAGGCTATGAATTTAAAATTGTTAAAGGATTGATAACTAATTTTCACCTTCCTGAAAGCACATTAATAATGCTT
>DLSG01000083.1:0-351 GCA_002501285.1 Christensenella sp. UBA7868
CAAAGCAAAGCAAAACAATAAACATCCAAAGAGGCAAAACGGCGTTTATTGCAAACGAGCACATAACCCCCAGCCTTAAAAGTTTATCTGCCAGCGGATCCAAAACTTTTCCAAGATTTGTAACTTGATTATAATTTCTTGCAATAAAGCCATCTAGAACATCAGTTACAAACGCAAGCAAAAACACAAGAATGGCATAAAGTGGAAAACCATCTTGATAAAAAGATGTGTCAAGATAAAGCACAATAAAAATTGGCACCAAAATAATTCTGATTATTGTTAATACATTTGCAGTAGTAAATTTTTTATCCATAATTAAATAATATCACACAAAAAACAAAAAAACAAATA
>DLSG01000083.1:390-4876 GCA_002501285.1 Christensenella sp. UBA7868
GGAGGAAAAAATGAAAAAAATAGCAATCTTTATTCTTGCTTTTTTTGTTGGATTTAGCACACTTCTAGTTGGCTGTAAAAACGACAATGTAATAAGAATAAATGAAGTTACTCATAGTATTTTCTATGCCCCACTTTACACAGCCATAAACAATGGTTATTTTAAAGAATATGGCTATACTATCGAGCTTACAAATGGTGGAGGTTCAGATGCTTCCATGACAGCCCTTTTAAGTGGCAGTGCAGATATTGCCTTAATGGGTCCAGAAACAGGTGTTTATGTTAATGCGGGCGGAAAACAAAATGCCCCAATGATATTTGGCNNTTTGGTCAATTAACAAAACGAGATGGAAGTTTTCTAGTTTCTAAAACAAACGAAACAGATTTTAAATGGACTAATCTAAAAGGCAAACATGTTATCGCAGGCAGAAAAGGTGGCTCTCCTGCAATGAGTTTAAGATATGCCCTAGTTAAAAACAATATCAATGTTGAAACAGATTTAAACTTTGATTTAAGCGTATCATTTAACAATACTGTCGGAGCTTTTACTGGCGGAACTGCCGATTATGTTACAGTTTTTGAACCAACCGCAAGTGACCTTGTTCGTGAAAATAAAGGCTTTATTGTGGCTTCTGTTGGCGAAGAAGCAGGTGAAATCCCATTTACTTGTTTTTCAGCAAACAAAAGTTATATAACAAAAAACCCTCAAAAGATTGAAAACTTTTTGAAGGCAATTCAAAAGGCATATAACTTTATTATGACGGCGGATATAAACGAAGTTGTAAAAAGTTTAAAACCAAGTTTCAGTTCATCTTCTGACGAAAGCATAAAAGCAAGCATTGAAAGTTATAAAAGAATTGACGCTTGGTGTAGCACCCCAGCAATGACAGAAGCGTCTTACAACAGACTTTTAGATATGCTTATTGGTGCTGGCGAACTTACTACAAGAATTGACATGAATAAAGTCGTTGACAATACAATAGCAAACAAAATTGTTTAATTTATTTATTTGTAAATTTGTTTAATTTACTCAAGTTAAGTTATAAAAATATTTATTAAACATTTAATTTCATTAAGTTTATTGAACATCTACTAATAAAAAGCGACAAAAAATAAAGATAATTAAAAATTAAAAAACACTATTATCACAAAATAGTGTTTTTTATTTATAAAAACTAAAATGATTATTTTCGAAATTTCATCAAATTCGAAATATCATCAAATCAAATCAAATCATATCATAAAATCTTTTAAATCACCTTAACAATTTCTTTTTTAAGTTTAGAAATAATCTTTTTTTCAATTCTAGAAATATAACTTTGACTAATTCCCAGCATATCTGCCACTTCTTTTTGAGTTTTTTCTTCTTGCCCGTTTAGCCCAAACCTTAAATTTATAATTTCCTTTTCTCTAATATGCAACTTATCTACAAGTTCTAGCAAAATTTTTTGCTCGCACGCATTTTCCAAATTTTTTGTAACACTATCATTTTCCATTGGCATAACATCGGCTAAAACAAGTTCATTACCCTCACTATCAATATTTAAAGGTTCTTCCAAACTAATTTCATTTTTCGTCCTAACCGATTTTCTTAAAAACATCAAAATTTCATTTTCAATACATCTAGATGCAAAGGTTGCAAGTTTAATATTTTTTTCTAAATTAAAACTTTTAATTGCTTTAATCAGCCCAATAGAACCAACCGAAATTAGATCCTCCAAACTTTCCCCCGTATTGTCAAACTTTTTTGCAATATAAACCACAAGCCTTAAATTATGTTCAATAAGCGTATTCCTTGCTTCATTTCGTTCACTTTCATAATTTTCGCCAACAAGAGATAATTTTTCGGCATAAAAATTTTCTTCTTCAGGAGATAACGGACTTGGTAGTGCCTCACTTGTGCAAAGATAATAAATAGCCTGTCCATCTAAACTAAAATCGAAAAATTTGTTTAAAATTTTTTTAATAAAATTTGGTAATCTCATATTCTAACTCCTTAAATTAAATTTGGGCTTAAAAGTGCAGAATAATTAATGTCGGATACAAAACTTTTAAGTGTTAGTCCAATAATTGCATCATTAATTATATGCACTTTTCCTTCCGAATATATCTCCATTTTTTCAACAGTCACACACATAATGGAATTTGTATTATTTCCCACGCTTTGAGTTTTAAAAATATGAGCGTCTTTAAAAACTTTGTTGAAATTTTTTTCTTTGCTTAATATTAAATCTGTCAAGTTTATTCCATTTAATGTTTTGTTTAAAGCCTTAAAATCAACAACCGTAATAGGTTTTTTTGTTATGTCGTCAACAAGATTGTTGCCACTATCTAAAAATGCCGTCATCTCGTCTGATTTTCCGTTATTATAGATAATTATTTTATAAATAAAATTGTTCAAAGTTTTCCGCTTATAAAAGGTTTTAAATATATTTTTTAAAACCATAAACACAAACATTATTAAAATTGTAATTCCCCAAAGCGGAAGCGAATAAGAACAGTAGTTGGACGGCGAAAAATTTTTATCAAACGAAATAAGTAAAAACAAACATAGTCCGCCATACAAAAAGGTTATAAATAAAAATGTTATGTAATAAAGCATAAATTCTTTAAATTTTTGATACTTCTTTAAAATTAAAACCATAACTAAACTAAGTAAAATTTTAATTAAAGTATTAAACCAAAAATAAAGCCTAAAAAGGGGTAAATTTAACGCAACAACACTTCCAAGCAAACTAGATATTACCATTCTCAAATTTTTAATTTTAGCCTGTAATAATTGATTTAAAGTAAAAAAAATAAAAAGATTTATAACAAAATTGTCAATTAAAATTTGTTCTATCCAAATTGTCATCGCAAGTTAATTATAAAATAAAAAAACATAAAAAAAATGAGAAAAACGCATGGTTTTTCTCATATATTGTAATATTTATTAAATAATAAAATAATTAAAATTTTCTGTCTGTTTTTTATTAAAAATTTTTAGTCCGATTTTCAAAAATCAATTTTACATTAAACTAACTTAAAACAAATTAACACAAAATCTTGCATTTAAACTTGAAAGCAACTTTATTGCATTTACAGACAAATTTATCATAGGCGCAGTTCCATCTTTTGTCCTTTTTACAAATAAATCTAACTGACAATACCCATTATTTTCTTTTAAAATTTTGTTAATTTCGTCTTCTTTTTTTATAAAAGCCCTTAAAACTGTCGCTATTGCAAATTCAGTGTCCCTATCGGTTGCAATATTAGTTGAAAGTTGATAAAAACCAAGAGCCTTTGGATTAAAAGGATTTGTCGCAGCATTTTTTCTTAACACAATTTTGCTTGCATTAACACCTAAAATTTTGTTTAAAATGCTAGGTTCAAAGTCGCTATCAAAAAATATTGTCATTACTGCTTGGCTTTTAAAATAAGTTATTTTGCTTTCTTTCATTCTTACTTCCCTTTAATTTTACGCAAAAATGGTGGAATATCACTGTCAACATCAACTCTTGTGTTGTTTACAGGACTATTGTTACTGTAACTTGGAGTTTGTGGTTTTTCTTCTTCCACAGGTTTATTATACAAACTTTGTTTTAAACTTGGTTGTTCTTGTGGTTTTTGAAGAGTGATATTTGGATTGTTTTTATATTGATTAATAAATTTTTCATATCTATTTTTGTTGTTTTCTTCTGTGTTTGTTGCACTTAAAGATTTTTCAAAACTTGCGCCATCAAAACCAGTTGCAATCAATGTGATTTCAACTTCATCGTCCATATTAGCGTCAATTCCAGCACCAAAAATGATGTTGCAATCTGGGTCAACAACTTCTTTTACAAGGTCAACTGCTTGATATATTTCTTCAAGAGGTAAATCAACATCTCCTTTAACGTTAATAAGCACGCCAGTAGCACCACTAATTTCAGTTTCTAAAAGTGGGCTGTAAACAGCGTTTTTAACTGCTTCAAAAGTTTTGTTTTCACCTTTTGCTTTACCAATACCCATGTGAGCGAAACCTTTATTTTTCATAATAGTTCTAACATCGGCAAAGTCTAGGTTAATTAAACTTGGAGTGATAATTAAATCTGTGATACCTTGAATACCTTGTCTTAAAACATCGTCAGCATACCTGAACGCATCAAGCATACTTCCCTTTGGCATAACTTGAAGAAGTTTTTCATTTGGAATAACAACCAAAGTGTCAACATACTTTTTAAGGTTATCAATACCTTTTTCTGCATGAGCAAGACGTCTAGCGCCTTCGAAGCCGAAAGGTTTAGTTACAACAGCAACTGTTAAAATCCCCATTTCTTTTGCAATTTGAGCAACAACTGGAGCAGCACCAGTACCAGTGCCACCGCCCATACCTGCAGTAATAAATACAAGGTCTGTACCTTCTAAAGCATCTTTTAATGCTTGTTTGCTTTCTTCAGCCGATTTCATACCAACTTCAGGGTCTGCACCAGCACCTAAACCTTTAGTTAGTTTTTCACCAATTTGAA
>DLSG01000009.1 GCA_002501285.1 Christensenella sp. UBA7868
ATTAATTAGGTTAATTTTCAAAATTTTAAATATTTTTAAGGATTTACTTTATTTTTTTAAATTTTTCGCTACAAGACTTAATTTAAGCCTTAAAAAGGTATAATTTGTAGAAATTTAAAACTATTGCAAAAAATCTTTTTATGGACTTGTTTTTTTTAATTAAAAGTGGTAAATTATTTGCAGGAGTTTTAGATATGTATAACAAAAAATGTTTAAGCACTTTTTTATTTTGTGTAGCACTACTTTCTTTAATCACTTTAATTTTGCCTTTTATAAATGTAAACTACTTTGGCGATGTTTCAGTGGTTTTAAAAATTGTGTTTTATATAATGATTGTACTATTTGCTATTAGCGTAGTTTTGATAATTGCAATCGGAATCTTCAATTTGTTTAAAAACGATTTTACATTAGTTCCTGTTCAGCAACTTTTATCATATATTGCTATCGGCTCACTTTTAATTACTATAATTGTTTTCTCACCTGTAACAAACGCAAATTTAACACTTGGTTTCAGCATTTTGTTTTTCGAATCTTTTGTTCTTTCTTGCTTTAATGAAGTTTTAAGACTTATAAGAAAATTACCACGAACTTTTAAAGCCGTAAGCAGCGCAATTAAACTAAAAAAAGAACAAAAACAAAAAATTTTGGACGAAAAACTTAAACTTGAACAAGAAAGCGCAATTTTAAACGAAAAACTTAAAACAGAAAACGAAGAAAACATTGCACCCGATGACGATATTGACGAAGTAAAAATTATTCCACCAACCGATTATGACGAAATGGTTTAAGAAAAAATATAAATAAAATAAATGATAAAATAAAAAATAAACTAAACAATTTAAGTTTAGTTTATTTTTTATTCACAATCTAAATTTTCTTCATTAAATAGTGGACTTTTGAAAAAATCATCAACAGAAATCCCCAAAGTTCGTATTACTGTTATTAAGGTTGTAAGATTTACACCCTTATATCTTGAATACATTAAAGATGTCAACGTTCCTTTTGATAATCCCGAATTAATTTCCAATCCATATTGCGTCATATTTTTTTCAGCAAGTATTTCTCTAATCCTTGCCGCAACCGCTTGCGATACTTTCATTTTCATATTTAAATTATTTCCTTATGTTTTAAACTTTTTACATTTTAACATAGTGATTTTCGTAAAAATACGCAGTTAAACACTTAATTATACCAAATTGTAGTAAAATAACAAAAACAAAAAAATAATATTTTTGTTAATTATTTAACTTAAAAAGAGCATATTTTAAAAATTAAAATATGCTCTTTTTTATCCATTTTAAATTGAAAATTAATATTTAATTAACCTTGAAATTCGCCCCAACGGAAGTTTCTATCACGTCTGTCACGAGCAACAAGTTTTGCTAGTAGTTCATAAACTTTGTAAGGATTTTTAACACGTAAAATTTTAAATACTGGTGCAGTTTTATCATTACTTTTAATTGTAATAGACCCAACATTAAACATTTTGTCGCCAAGAGTTTGATTGATAGAAAAATCTTCTATTTTGTAAAGTTGAACTTCTTCAAAATGCGAACTTAACACCCCAGTTTCACAAAAAAGTTTAAGCCATTCGCCTTCTTTTTCCAAAATATAATATTGCGTGAATGATATTGGCATACCTAAAATACGNNTTTCTATCTTTCCAGTGAACAACAACATCTTCTCCAAATCTTTTTTTAATAGACATAATTACTCCTTAAATTTGTTTTAGTATAACATATTCAAAAGTATTTGTAAATATTTTTAGTAAATTTTTTTTGGGCTATTGTTGATTTTTCATCTGTGGAGTGCTATAATTAATGCCTATGAAAGCAGTAAGTCTAGCCAGCGGAAGTAAGGGCAATAGTTATTTAATTTCCACTGACAACACAAAAATTTTAATAGACCTTGGCATCTCGGAAAAAGAACTTTTAGAGAAATTAAATCTTTTAAAAATGAACCCCGAAAATATTGATGCTATTTTTATCACGCACGAACATGACGACCATATTAAAGGGCTTCAAACTTTTTTAAAAAATTATAATCCTAAAATTTTTATTAATAACGAATGTGTAACTTACGCTAACCAAAAATTAAAAAATGCTTTAAAAAATGTTACAACATTTTCTGACGGAGAAAATATTGTTTTAAATGATTTGTTAATAGAGAATTTTCAACAAAGCCACGATAGCAAACACTGCAACGGATTTTCGGTTTCGGGCGGAAAAGCAAAAGTTTCGGTTTCAACCGATCTTGGAATAGCAAACCAAAACATAATTAATCATTTATCCACAAGCAACCTAGTTTATCTTGAAGCAAATCATGACGTAAACCTTTTGCTTGACAACCAAAACTACCCCGTCTTTTTAAAGAAACGAATACTTGGAAATAAAGGACATTTAAGCAACACCGCAAGCGAAGAAATTATTGAAAACTTAACACATCAAAATGTTAGCCAAGTTGTTCTTTCGCATTTAAGCGAAGAAAACAATTCGCCAAGCCTAGCATATAATTATATTAAAAACAAATTAAAAGAAAAAGACATAATTGAAGGTCAAGACATCTTTATAGATGTCGCAAGCCAATATCGAATTGGGACATTATTTAATCTTACAAAAAAATAAAACAAAGGATATTTTATGAAAAAGCAAAACATTATTATTGACACCGACCCAGGTGTTGACGACGCAACTGCAATCACTATTGCACTTTTTAATGAAAATTTAGACATAAAACTTATAACTACCACAAGCGGAAATGTGGGAATAGACACAACAACACGAAACGCTTTATTTTTAGTAGAAAAATTTAATAAAGATGTTCCTGTTTGCATGGGTGCAAGCAAGCCTTTAATAAGACCAGCCAAAAACGCTTTTTCTATTCATGGAGCAGAAGGTCTTGGCGGATACACACCATTTACTCCTACAAAAAAAGTTGACCCTACACCTTTTGAAGATAAGATGTTTGAAATTATTAAACAAAATGCAGGAAATATAAAATTAATTGAACTAGGGCCTCACACTAATTTAGCACTACTTTTTAAAAAATATCCCGAAGCCGAAAACATGATTAGTGAAATCATTTTTGAAGGAGGCTCTCCTTACGGAAAAGAAAATGTAAGCCCTCACATTTCTTTTAATATTTCTTGCGACCCAGAAGCAGCAGATATTGTTATGAAAACAAAAATTCCAAAGACTATTGTTCCAAGCGAAATTGGAAGATATTTTGCATATTTTTCAAGCAAGCAAGTTGACAAAATTAGAAAAACTAACAAAACAGGTGAATTTTTTGCCGAAATGTTTGAAGGTTATAAAAGTAAATATATAATGGACGCCACAGAAACCAACGATTTAAGTGCAATTATGTATTTAATCTATCCCGAAATTTTTACAACCTACAAATGTTCAATTTCAGTGGATCTAGATTCTATGCCTGGAAAAACAGAGATCAGTGAAGATCCAAACGGAAATATCACTTTTGTTGAAAATGTAAATCGTAAAGAGTTTTTTAAACTTTTCATGCAATCTTTAAAAGCCATTAAAGATTAATAATCAACACAAAAAATCAAAATTTATTAATTTACAAGCAAATTAATTCTTATTAAAAAATTTAATAATTTAATGTTAAGAGATTACTCTAAAAGGCTAAAGCATTTTAAAAGTAGCATCTTAAAATACTTTAAATAAGAAAACTCGGAGAAAATTTTCCGAGTTTTTTTATTAAATATTTTTTAATATTTTTTTAAAAAAACAAATTTCTTTCATTCAAATTTTAAGGTTTTTGTAAAAAATGTATAAAGTTTAATATTCATTTTTTATGAATTTTTATAAACCCCTTTAAAATAAAGGCTTTTCAAGAAAATCACAAAAGTTATCCACATTTGCACATTAAATATTTATAAATTTGAATGAATATTTATAAAAATCATGAATTTTTGCGTGAATTTATGCATTTTTGTTAATTAATATGCATTTCTTATCCACTTATCCACATTGTTAAATCGTTAAAATTATAATTATGCAATAGATTGCATATAAAGAAAGTAACAAAAATCCTTGAAACTTATAGGTTCTTTTCTTAAATAGCACTGGAAGAGCCAAAATTAAAGTGCTTAAAATAACCGCAGGCAACAAAGTGTATAAATCTTTGGCATTTAGCATAATTCCGCCGTTTCCCGAAATTATCATTGCAAGAGAAAACAGTAGTGTTAAGTTTATTATATTTGCCCCAACAACATTTCCAAGGGCGAGATTTAGGCGCTTCTTTTTTATAGATAAAACGCTTGTTACAAGTTCTGGCAAACTTGTACCCACGGCCACAATAGTAAGACCAATAAAAGTTGCACTTATATTTAATAAATTTGTAAGATTTTCGGTTGCATTTATAATTAGTTGTGCCCCACCAAAAATCAGAAGAGCGCCAACCACAAATTTAATAACCATTAAAATTTTTTCTTTTGTGTCCACTTTTTTAGATTTGTCTTTTTTTACTTTTAGGTTTTCATTTACCAAATCTTGTCTTTTGTTTTCGATATTATCAATATCAAAGTTTATGTTATCTGTTTTGCTTTCCGCCATTTGATTATTTGAATTATCAACAAAAATTTCATTTTTCAAATTTTCACTTTCAATTTTAGATTGTAAGTTTCCTACAATTTCTTTTTGAAAGTTTTCTTGCTTTTCACTTTTTTTGTTCAAATCGTTTTTAATATCCAAAAAGGTTTTAATAAAATACAACAAGAACAATAATAAAAACAAGATTCCAACGTAAACATTTAAAACATTAATTATTGCAAAAAATGATAAAAGCAAAACAAGAACAAGCATATATAAAAGTTTGCTTTGTGTGGTTTTATTAACCCGTTTAAGTCTTACAAAACATAATGACAAGCCAAGGACTAAACAGATATTAACTAAAACCGTTCCAAAACCATTTCCTAAAACCAAATCTACGCTTCCTTGACTCATGCCCAAAATTGTTATTGTAAGTTCGGGAAGAGTTGTTGCAAAACTAACAACCGTAGAGCCAATTAAAACATCGCTTATTCCCGTTAAATCTCCAAGTTTAGAACAGACATCAACCACTAAATCTCCGCCTTTAATAACTAAAACAAGCCCTAGCACCAAAATTAAAATTAATATAAAAATTTCCATCACATTTCTACGCCCGCAGAGATTTTTGGAATTTCAACCATTGTTTCAACTTCCATTTGTGGAGGAATAACTTTTGTTTCATCGTCCACACTTTCATTCTCGCTAGGCTCTTTTGTTCCTTCTATTAAAATTCCTTGTTTAGCTTCGTAAATTTCATGACGCACCATTTCTTTTTCAATAAATTCACCATTTATATATTTTTCTAAATAGCCTTTTGCCTCATATCCTTCTTTTGGATAACTTAATCTAAAATATTCGCCTTTAAATGTTACCTTGTCTGAATACTCACCTTTTGTATCTGGAATTATTTTATCACCATTATGCGGAATTGTCCTAACATATTCAACACTTCTTTTAAAAGTTAGCCCATCTTCTAGTGGCTTTCCATAAACTTTGGCATAAGCCCTATCCCCTTCTACATAGGCTTCGATATAGATTGGATAAGGAGATATATTTTTAAAACGCATATCCGCCGTCCCCTCATTGACCATAGCATCTAAACTCAATTCTACATAACCAACTGGCAAAGTATGTTTATGAACTTCGTCAATTTCTGTTCCGCTGAGTAGCAAAGCGTTATACAATGTTGTTGACGCCTGACAAATTCCACCACCAACGCCTTCAACATACTGACCATTTACTATAACAATCGCACTTTGATAACCTGTTTCTTCTGTTTGCGGTCCTGTTACACTATTAAAACTAACTTCTTCGTCAGGATTTACTACTTTCCCGTTAAACTTGCTAAGGGCAAGTCCTACATTATGTTTTCTACCACCTTTACTTGTAGATAAATCGGTTGAAAACTCGGAAAGTAAACTCAATTTGTCATTAAAATAATCTTCACAGATTTCTGGCTGAACTTCCACAAGTGATAGTTCTACTTCTATCTTATTTCCTTTCGCAAACTGACTTTCAATGTCTTTATATAGTTTATCTTCGTCAAGTTTAAGCCCTGTTACGCATTTAGATATGTTAAACTTTTGTTTCGTATCTGGCAAAAATTCAACACTACTGTTCACGGCTTCTACTTCAATTTCACTTTTTATTTCGTCAATTTTATCTTTAAAATCTACAAATACTTGATTGAAAGCAATATCATAGTTATACCCTAAACTTGAAATTAATTTTATATTATTACTAGCATTTGCTTTCATTTGAGTGTATCTGTACGCATCGTCAACAATTGTATGTATGTTGCTTGACACGGTTAAATCGTTTGACGAATAAGTCCACACTTTATCTTTATATTTAAGCGTAATGGTCATATCGTCAATTTTTTCAAGTAGTGACGCATTAACCTTTTTTATTGCAACATCTTTCGTTAAGCCTTTAACATTCACTCCACCAATCACAACATTTTCTTTAAAAACTTGATTTTGTTGTTGTCCGCCCGCATCTAAACTTGTTGCTAATAATACAACAATAAGTGCTATTAAAACTACTGATGTTATCGTAACCAAAATATTTAAAATTTTATTTGCTTTCATAATTTTCACTCCTACAAATAGTATGTGAATAATATAAAATTTTATTTAATTTTAGTTTAAAAAATCAACATCACAAAAAAAGGAGCACTACGCCCCTTTATATATTTGAATTAAAACATTTTTTCAATTTCTGCAATTTCTTTATTTTTTAAGTTTTGAAAATTTTTATAGAATTCTTTTATTTTTACAGATTCTTCCAATGCATTGTCTAAAAGTTTTATCTTATTTTTAAAATCTTCAATGTTTTTAGCAATATCTTGTTCTGTTTTTAGATTTTTTATAACATCGATACATTCTTCTTTTAAATAAACTTTAAACATTTTTATTATTTTATCTAAATAATTAGAA
>DLSG01000020.1 GCA_002501285.1 Christensenella sp. UBA7868
AAGAATATGAATTGGAAAAATATTACTATCAACAAACAAAACATTAAAGGCGAAACAGCCAAGGCTTTTTTAATCCAGATGCCACATAAAAGTCAATTTGATGGATTTAGTTTTTGGCATCCTAAAAAATTAGTTAGACCAGGGTGCAATTCTTATGCTTGTGAACTTGGCTACACTGATGAATGGACTTTTAAATTAGTTAAATATGGAAGTGGAAAATGGAACCAATTCGAACAAATCGATAGCACTTCAATTAATGCAGCTGACTTTGAAGAAGCATTTATGCCTTCAAATGATAATTTAAATCCAAAACAACCAGTTAATGAATTTGAAACTCACAAGCCAGAAACATTAACTCCAACAAAAGTTGAAGCATTAGATGAATTAAAAGAAAATTAAAAAAACTATTGACAATTTATTAATTAAAGGTTATAATATAAGTGTAAAAAGAAAGAGAGGAAAAAATATGAAAAAGACAGTTATGTTTGAACGCAAAACAACAATTACTTACCCTGATGATAGACAACTTACTACACACGACCTTGTGTTCTTTGTTGTTGATACTGAAATTAATTAAGCTTACTATGCTCGTTACGATAAAGATTGCGTAAAGTATGATTTCAAGTTTGAAAAAGTTAATAAAGAACTTCCAAATTACAGATATGAATTTGTTAAAATTATTAAAACATTTGATAAAGAAATCTTTTGGAAAGAGCAAAAAAAAAGTGTAAATGAATATCTCGATGAACAACTTTCAAAGATTTGCAAGACAGACAATGCAATGATTAAAGGCTTTTTTTCTAGAAAATGGGATTTTCAAGAAACAATGGATTTACCAAAAGTTATAAAAACATTAAACAATTTCAAAGAACTTAACAAATCACCATATAGCGACAGCTTCTACGATAGTAAAGATATTGATTGGAACTACAAGCCAGAAGGTTCACTTAGATTATCTGACCACTGGAACTTCTGGAGCCAAGGAAAAACACATTGTGAAGTTGAAGGCACTGATGGTGAAGTGATTGAAAATTGCTGGATGTTATGCCAATTTAAAAATGGCAAGTATCATATAATTGAAAGGTTTTAAAGTTATGACTAAAAAGAAAAAAGCAAATATTTATGAAAAAAGATTTCAAGAAATATTAGACAATAAATTGAAAGTGTCTTACATGGACACACTACATAGTTTAATTGAATTAAAAAATGACATCATATCTGAAAATTACAATTTAATTGGAAGAATTGATACATACATTAAAATATTCAAAGATTTTACTAGAAAATAAAAGTTGTGAGAAATCACAACTTTTTTACACTTTTCATAACTTTTTTATGATGTTTTTTCGCACTTTTCCAAAATTAATACAAATTGGGATGTTTTTTTCGATGAAATCATAAACAAAACATTTTTCTTTATTTTCACTTTTTCTTTGAATTCTCCCAACACTTTGAACAACCGCAACTTTGTCTTTTATTGGTGAGCAAATAAAAAGTGTGTCAAGTTCTTTGCAATCCAGCCCTTCTTTACATAGTTGGAATGTAGACACAATTACATCATGATTAAAATCCGTATTTTTATCATTCGATTTTAAAAAGTGAGCATCCACTCCTTTTTGTTTTAGTAAAAATTCAAGTGCTTTACATTGTTCAATTCTTAAACATAAAGCAATACTTTTTTCACCTTTATTTTTAATAATTTCATTAGCGATAAATTCATTTCTTTCTTTAGAATAACATAAAGTATTGACTAAATTTACATAATCAATTGTCCCATCCGCATTTAAGAAGTCATTTCTTAAGTTAAAATCATTTTCAATTTGTGTATAAAAAATCGGCAAACTTACAACTTCATTTACTTCATAAATCACATCCCCAAGCAAAGCGAACATGCCTTTTGCAAGTCCATCTGCTCGATAAGGTGTAGCAGTTAATCCATACTTATATCTTGCATTTAAATTATTTAAAACATAACTCCACATATGCAATGCGCTTGCATTGTAAAATAATTTATGACATTCATCACAAATAATTACATTGAATTCATTTCGATAAATGTTTGGGTCAATTTTACACATCGTTTGAATTGTAGCAAATGTGATGTCTTTCCCAATATTAACTTTTCCATTAGTGATTTCACCAATTTCAGCAACTCTAAAAGTTTGCTCTGCAACTTTTTTACTTTGCTCTAATAATTTAGTTGTGTGTGTCAACCATAAAGTTTTTAATCCTAATTTTGCAATCAAAGCCATAGCCATTAAAGTTTTCCCACTTCCACATTTAGCAACTAAAATTCCATTTTTAGCATCTAACATTTTTTCGACTGCTTTTCTTTGATATTCATATAAATGAATTGATTTATTCCAACCGAATTTTGCAGGCTTTTTTTCAGTCAAATAATTTTCAACAAGCCCTTTTTGAAAATTCCACAAATCTTTAAACGCTCCAAAAGGAATTGCAACATCAAATCCATTTCGATAATATAGTTGTATCGTTTTGGGTGTAGTTTTAGTAAACAACCCCAATCTTTCTTTCTTTGCATATTCAGGATTTGCAATTGTATAATTTTTGTCAATATATTCCATTAAAAATGGACTAATATTCCTAATTACGATTTGGCTTCCAACTATGTATTCCATTTTTTTCTCCTTTCAAAACATCTTTAAAATCTAACCAATAAAATTTCGCTTCAACTTCAATCCATAATAAAAAATAACAAGGTATATTAAAATAATTTGCATAATTAAATGCCATTCTTTGATTTGGCTCAATTCTATAAAAATCAAAACTATCAATGCAATGCTTTACATCGATTAAACAAGCACTTTTTTCCAAGCTCAAAGCATCAATTGCGACTATATCGCAAGGCTGTCCATTTTTTCCTGGATTTAAAAATGTAGCCCAATATCCCTTTTCTTTTAAATAACTTAATGCTTTTTGCTCATATTCTTTTCCTAATTTTTCATTTCTCATTTCAATTTTACTCCTAAATAAAATGTGTTTCCATTGACTTTTTTCTTTGATATTTTTTTGCCCATTTCAACTCCGAATTTTGTTGCACTCATAGTCCACTCATTTCCATCTTTTGCCCAGTCATAATAAACTTTATAAAGATTTCTAGCTTGAATTAAATCTAAATCATTATTTGTAAAACGGATTTTTTCTTCAATAAATGTGCTTATTAAATCCATATCATTTTTATACTGATTTGTATCTTTTTTTATACTTTCACAATCGCCAAACCCATTTAAATCAAAATACATTTTAGCTCCGCGAATTGCCCACCCCAAAATCTGTGGAAGTTCTTCGCACAACTTGTATTCAAGCATTTTATCAGCTGTATTTTCATCGAATATTTTGTAAAATCCAACTACACGCATTCTACGCCAAATGCCATTATCAGTTCCATATATTTTAATTAATGAATTGCAAGCAATCCACAATTTAAAATTAGACTTAAATTCAAATTCTCTTCCATATAAAAATCTAGCAACTAGTGTGTCTCCGCCAGTCATTTGCTTAACAAGACCTTCATTAAATCTTGCTCCATCACTTGGCTCATTAGTTCGAACAAATCTTGCTCCTTTTAATCTAGCAATATCAGTGTTAGCACTTCCACCACCATTAAAATTTTTTGCTAAAATACTTTCAATTTGCATATTCAATGCATACCCACCAAAAGCTTTTTCAATAACATTTAAAAATACACTTTTGCCATTTCCACCCCAACCAGTTAATTCGAATAAACATTGTTCGGTAGTTAAACCTGTCAGTGAATATCCAATTGCTCTTTGAATGTAGCGAACTTTATCTCCATCGCCATCGAATATTTCATTCAAAAACTTAATCCAGCGAATTGGCTCACTATTACTAATTTCACAATTTGTGTTTCTGCTAATCATTAGATTTTGATTATTTACAACTTTTTTTCCAGTTTTTAAATCAATTACTCCACTTTTTGTATTTAATAAAAATGGGTCTTTATCAAAGTCATTATTCACACATGCAATATTTGGAAGGTGTTGGGCTTCCTTAAGCATTGCAATTTTCCCACCGCTTGAGCTCAAATGCTTAACATTTTTCGACATCGCTTTTTGCAAATTTTCATCTTCTTCATTTTCAATTTCTTTTTTCATTTCAGTGATTAATTTGTCGGCAAAGCCTTTGACAATTTCTTTAGTGTCTTGTTCCCAATTTTCACCATTGTAAACCATCCACGAATTGTTGTCATAGTTGTATTTTAAAATCTCACCAAATCTGTCAATGAACCTTTTTGCATTTCCAGTATCATCTAATGAATAATTTTTTACTCTTAAAACTTCTCCAGTATAAGCGTTATAAGTTATTTCATTTCCAAAGTGCCCACTAAAAGTATCAGAACAAAGATTAATTGCATTATTGATTGTGATTTCTCCATATGTAAGTTCTCCACGTTTTTGTAGCCATTTATCTCGCATTAATCCAGAACTCATAAATATTCTGTTCATTTGTGATTTATCTTTGTTTGACCAAAAAGCTAAAAGTGAGCACAAGCTTGCATCAGCTTCTGATTGGCTTTTAAAAAGTCCTTGCCATTCACCTTTCATTAAAAGATTAAACAAATTACCATTTTTACTTTTATTTGCTTTTTCAATCAATTCATTGTCACTCAAATTGTGCATTATTTCTTTTTTGTCATAAAAATAATTTACATCTTTTTTATCAACATATTCATTAAAAAGTTCAATTATTTGCTCTGAGCAATCACTTAATTCATTATCATTTACTTTATTTCCAGTTAGTGCAAAAAATCTATTCTTATCATACATTTCAACACAACCATTTCTTCTTCTACCATTTGGAAGCGCTCCGATGCAAATAAAATGAATGCCTTTTCCACTTTGCGAATATTCAGTGTATGTTTTTAATCTTGAAATGAACTTTTCTTTAATTAAATTAAATTCTTTTTCGTTATCTCCATCGTGAAAATCTAAATCGACACCGAAAAATCCACCACCAAGCATAAATCCAAGACCTTTTACTTTATCTTGATTTTTATTCAAACTATCTAAACTTTCTTCAAATGTAAGCCATGTAGCAATATCATTACTTTTTGCAGGCTTTAAAGTTTTGGCATTAATAGGTATTTTGGTCATTCTTCCTTCCTTTTCAACCAATGACCACAACACCCATCTTTTCTCTTTTTTCATCAACTCGGGTATATTTTGATAATTAAACATTGCACTTCTCCTTTTCTTTTGGGTTTTAAAAGTGGCTAATTGTAGCCACCTTTAAATTATTTAAAATGGTAAATCATCGTTGCTCACTTCTTCACTTTCCAATTCAATTTTTTGATTTGGATATCTTGTTGTGTCGTAATATTCAATTTTATTAACATCTTTATCATTTGTATATTCATTATTCACAATTTCTATAGCAGCTGCAACTTTACTTCCATTAATTTTTTTCAAAACATCTTCAATAGAATTGAATTTAATGTGTTCTGCTTTTTCTTTTTCAGTTAAAACTGCGCCCAATAAACTATTAATTCTTTTTTTATTGAACATTTCTGGATGTTCTTTGTCTTTGAAAATGTTATCAAAAACAACTCTATTTTTGCAAGGTTGTATAATATCATCTCTTATTTTAAAGCTAATTGAAACATACTGATTTCCTTTTTTGCTTGTTTTAATTTCAGCTGTAATAATTCCTTCATATTTTCCGTTTGGAATTAATGAATATTCTTGTTCTTCGTATTGATACATTTTATTTACTCTCCCATTTTTCAACATATTTTTCAAATAAATCATTTCTTTTTAACCAATTCACAAAATCAGTAATAATTCCTTGAATTGGTTTTATAAAATCTTTTCTTGTGTATTTTTCTTGATAAATCAATTCGCCATCACTAATTAAATAAATAAATTCTTTTGCTTGTGGAATTAATTCAAGATACATTGGATGTTGCGCACTCGTGTAATATTTTTGAACATCATTATATCTTGAAACTCTTTTAATGTCATAAATAATTCCATTTTTCAAGACATCTAATCTTCCATATAACACAAATGTTAATCCATTAATTACTTCAATTTTGCTAGCTGAAACTTGAAACGCTCCACCTTCAATTAAATTGCTTATTCCAGAAACTTTTCCATCATAGCATTCTTGTTCGAATTCATTTCCAAGTTTCATTGCTTCCGTTTGCTCAGTTGGCTCACGATTTAACACTTTCAAGAAATCATCAAATGCAATTTTTTCATCCAATAATTGATTATCAAACAAATAAATCCAACTATTAAGCAGACTTGCTGTTATTAGTAAAGGCTTTGCTCGTTTTATCATAAATAAATCCTTTTTCTTTTGCTTTTTGGTTCAACTTCGCAAATAATTCTTGTTTAGTTGTGGACACATGATTTAAACTTGCAATTTCACTAAGTGCTTTATTTAAATCGTTTTCACTTTCAATTATTGCTTTTCCTTTTTTCATTGTTTCTTCATAAATATTGTTATCTTTTTTTTCTGCATTTTCTTCAGCATTAATATTTTCACGATATTTATTTATTAACTTTGACATAAAATCATTTTTAGAATTTTTATCTAAAATTGGAACTTCATAATCTCCAGTAATTCCATGATTGCCTTTTGCAAAATATCTTTCGCATTGCTTAAAGTGCAATATTCTTTTTTCACCGACAATTTCAAGAAAGCCACCCAAATCGACATCGTTCCAAAATTCTTGTCTTGCTTTTCCTTCGATTTGCAATCTATAAGCAACAACATCATCACCACCAACTTTCACTTGATTTTCAGTTGTGTGGAATACCCAAATTTGGTCTTTGCCAAGTGAGCTAATTAATCTAACTAGATTTTGCCAAATCTTATAAGCAACTCCGTATCCTTTCAAAGCAAGTGTTCCATCGCTTTGACCATTTTTTGGATTGTCTTTAATGACTTTTGGTTTGATAATCTCTTCCATCAACTTGCCACCAGTATCCACAACAATTGTGTCGTATTGTTTAATTGCTTCACTTTGTAAATCACTAACAAGTTCATCATAAGTTGCAACTCTATCAATATCACTTCTATATCTAACTTCAACTCTATCAACACCTTTATCAATATCGATTAATAATGGATTTTTAGAACTTAATGCAAGTGTAGTTTTTCCG
This sequence comes from Christensenella sp. UBA7868, assembly GCA_002501285.1. GTDB lineage: Bacteria > Bacillota > Clostridia > Christensenellales > UBA1242 > UBA7868. Next base: position 7,152 of record DLSG01000020.1, read on the forward strand.
CTTCCTGGAACTCCACTTAGCAATATTTTAATTGGTTTATTTACGCTCGTATAATTTTCTTTTTTCTCAATCATATAAATCTCTAAACTCCTTGTTAACTATTGAATACATATATTGAACGTTATAATTTTCAGTTTCATGTAAGACTGCAAACCCATTTTCTTTTTCATGGAATTCAATTTCCCATTCACTTTTTTTGCTTGAATAATAAGTATAATCTTCAAACATTTCTTCAAGTTGGATAAATACTATTTCTTTGACTTCTCCATCTGACATTTTAATCCTTTTGCATAGCATAATTAATTCTCCTTTCTATTTTCTTTTAAAATGTTATAAATCTCTTGTTCATCACATCCGATTGCTTTTGCGAGCTTGGATACAGTTTCAAATCGTGGATACTTTGCATATAGCATTGCATAAACTCTTTGTTTAGATACTCCAAGTTCTTTTGCAATGCTTTCCAAAGTTTTTCCATGTTCGTAAATGAAATCACGCATCTTCATATATTCACCTCCTTTCTTTATCTTCATATATATTTTAACATTTATTAATTAATTAGTCAATAATTAATTCTATTTTATTAAAAATAACTTCATTGTTATTTAAATAATAGTTGTCGCTTTTATTTTGATGTGGTTCTTGAAAAATCGGATACCAACTTTTATTTGGCTTAAGAATGCACATAACATTATCATTTTCTTTTATTGTGGTAAAAAAATATCCATCAACCAAAACTTCATCACCTGATTTTAATTCACGACTATTTTTGTCTAAATAAACAATTTTTTGGTCAGTATATGTATTAATTATTTTTAAATCAAAATCTTTTAAAATATTTTCATATTTTTTCAAATATCTTTCAGCAATATATCTTTTTTTAAAACAAATTGCATCACCCTTTCTTAAAGTAAAAGTTGGGTTTGATTTCCATATTTTTTTTAAATATTCTCTTTTATTGTTTTGTATTAAAATCATTATTTACACTCCTCTGGCAGCTCATTACTTTCGAGACATTCAGATATTGAATAATCACGATGCAATGTGTCAATTACTTCTTCTTTTGTTTTTATAAGTGAACACAATAAATCTTTTAATTCATCTAAATCGGCTTGTTCAAGCAACCTTTTAAAATTATCATAATCCATATCATCTAACTCGATTAATTCACTTCCACAACCCCAACAAATATAATCGTAATTAAGTTCACCATGATGGCCATCACAAGCACCAATTTCATATTTTACTTCATCATAATTTTCACAAATTTTATTGCATTTTGGGCAATACATTTTTCGCATATTTTATTCTCCTTTCAATTTTTTGTTTAATGCTTTTAAATCATTTTTATTCATTTGGTATATTTCTAACATCGTATAATCTTTAATTATTTCAGGATGATTTAATTTAATTCTGCCATAATTTTCAAAAAACTTTTTTGTTTCTTTTTTATGAGTATCTTTACTTATCATCACTTTTCTAATATTAAATGCATCGGTTGATTTTTCATTTAATAAATAAATCTTACGTGAACCAACTTTTAAAATTCTTGAGCAATACTTCTTTAATGGCTTTATTGCACATTTAACAAGTCTTTCATTTAAAAATATATCATCATAACTACCACCATTTTTCCAAAATATTACAACTCTTTTCATATTGCTTTAATCTCCTTTAAGTCTTCATAATCATCGGCTTTAACAATGATTTTAAATGCATTAGTTGTTATTATTTCAAATACAAGCCCAGCTTCAAAATCTTCACTAATTTCAATTGTTCTTTTTTTCTCTAATTGTTTTAACAAATTGGATAATTCTTCAACTCCTATAAATGAACCAGTAAACCATGTCCCCCTTTTATAATGCCTAACTTTTACTTCAATTGATTTAATCATACTTTTTTCTCCTTACATCTATATTTTAATATATAATAAATAATAGGTCAATAACTATTTTAATATTTTTTATAAAATATATGTTCTAATAAATCTATTTGCATATTCTTTACTAATCATCGAACGTTCAACTTTATTATTTGTATTACTAATTTTTTTTAAATTCTTATTAATAATTTGTGGTTCAAATAATAAATAAATATTATTGTATGACATATCAGTATCCCAATTCTGCTAATTCATTTTCTAAAATATTAATTGCTTCTTGCACAATATCATTTTTATCTGTAAGAATAAATCCAACTATTTTTGTGCCATTAATAAGTCCCCAATGCAATATATAATTTTCGATATAAGTTGCTCGTTCTTGTTTGCCCAACAATTCTCTTTCTTTAAAAAATTGCTCTAATGATAATTCTTCCACCATTACATCATTACTATTTGCAACTATAGTGATTTTACATTTTTTCATTTTATTTCTCCCATCCTTTACTAAAATCTTTGTCTTTAAATAAACTTGCTAAGCCACTCAATTGTTTTAACCTTAATACTTCATCAGCATCCATTCCCAAATGTTTCATAATCCACACATCAGTTCTCCCCAACTCATGTAACTCGCCAACAATTTTGCTCATTAAATCAACATCATGAGACCCTCTTGCTCGATTATGCCTAATTGTGGATGCCATTCTTTCACTTAATGGCTTATCAATTACTGAAACTGGAATGCAACCACCTTCTCTATCATATATATCTTTATGTAATTTCATTGTAAGATATCTATGAAAACCATCAACAATTTCATATGTATCATTTTCTTTGATATAATAGCAAACAATCGGCATTGTATAGCCATCTTCTTTAATACTATCATAAAGCAATTTCATTTCAGGCGTAGCAACATGATTTGGGTTATATGCATTCGCATGAACCTTTTCAAGTGGAACAGCTTTAATGTTATAAACTGGACTTTTAAATTCTTTCTTCTCCATAAAATTTCTCCTTATAAACTTTTATATTTTTCCATAATTTCTTGCTGCCTTTTAGTTAAATCTTTAGTTATGCTAAATGACAACCCCTTACACACATAATCGTTTTTTATAATGCACATCGCCATTCTTTTCCATGTAAGAATATCATCTTTTCTATCAAGTGGATGCTCATCTAATATTTTTTTGAATTTAATAACTTCTTTGTCTCCTTTGCCCCTTTTAGAAAAAGTATGAGTATTTATAATTTCATTAGGAACTGTCTCTTCTAATTTCTTCACATAATTATCATTTAACGGGCAGCCAACTTCTTCCCAATATTTAATAAACTTTGCAAATTTTTTTCGATAATTGTTTGCTGTTTCTTCTGGCAAAGTAGACAATAAAAACTCCGTATATGATTTCCATGTGTGATTTTTTGGTAATTGATGATGTGCATTCATTATTTTGCTACCTGAATAAATACAACCAAAGTTTGCCCCACTTACTCGATTTACAACTCTTTGCCAAGTTTGTGGTTCAATTATTCTAAACATATTTAAGCCAGCTTTTGCTTCGTTTCCAAAAGGTTCATCAACTCTCATTTTGTGAATTGAAATTCCAGCTTTATAAAATAAATCATATAATTTGTTATAATCTTTATTAAATTTTCCATTATAAACCCAATCATCATCCACACGCCAATCATATAGTGGATAAAAATTATAAGTTTCGTTCATAACTAAGGTAGAATAAATTTTATTTTTATATTTTGTTTTATCAGCCACAATTGCTCTAAAACGATTTAAACTTTCATCGGTTCTAATTCCAATTAAACATGCAGTTTTTTCTCCTTTGCCATACCAATTGCCAAAATATTTAATAAATTCTTCGAAAGGCATATTCTTTTTGTAAAAATTAAAAGGGTTATTTTCTTCATTAATAACATATTTATTTGTTGGCATCGGTCTAACCCATATATCTTTTTTACTTTTATCCCACCAAATCCAAGTTGGTTCTAAATATGATAATGAATTAGGACTTTCCATAGGTAAGCACACCCAATAAGGCTCGAGCACATCTAAATTGTTGCTTATCATTCTTTCAATAAACTCAATTGTTTTTTGATAAAATGCTTCTAAATCAATAAAGAGAACTCCTATTTTTCTTTTTCTTTGCCTTGCTATATCAATAGCCATATTAAGTAAACACCCACTATCTTTGCCCCCACTAAAAGAAACATAAATATGCTCAAATTCATCAAAAATAAAATTCAATCTTTCTTGTGCTAATTCATAAACATTTTTATCTAAATAATTTTTAGCCATTCTTTTATCCCCTTTTTTTTAATTTCTTTTTTGACTTCATCTAATAAACTAACTTTTTTATCTAAACATTTTCTAATTAAATTGTCTAAGCCACACTCGCAATTTAAATTATAATAATTAACATCGTTTTTTTGACCTATTCGATATATTCTTGCTTCAGCTTGTAATCGTTGCGCATAATCGAAAGTATGGTCAGCAAATATAACATTTTTGCAATTTTGTAAATTAAGTCCAAATGCTCCACAACCATAAGTTATATAAAGCACTTTTAACTCATTATTTTTAAAATCATTAATTATTTGTTTTCGCTCACTTACTTTCGTGTCTCCTATAATCTTTTTTTCGCCATTCGGAATACTATCTAGATATTTAACAAATACAATTACTTGACCATTTATTTTGTTAATTACATCATTCATTTTTTTTACTTTTATTTCACTGGTGCAATAATATTTTTGCAATTTAGTTGTAAGTGCAAAAAAATCAATATCGCTTTCAAAGTTTAAAAATGCTTTTTTTATATCTTCATATTCTTCAATACACTCAATTTGATAGTAATAATTATAATACTTTTTTTCTTTCCCTAAATCTAATTCACAATCAAATATATATGGTTTTATCAATGAAATTAAATGTGGAATATTATATTGCTTTTTTACTTTATCTTTTAATTTTCCACGAATATAGTATTCGCAATAATTATTTTTAAATTCATTATAAGTCATATTTAATATTTTAGGACTTAAAAATTCCATCTGTGTATATAAATCCAATATATTTTTTGAAAGTGGCGTTCCATTTAAAATTAATTTATAATTTGCATGTTCACTTAGTTTTAAAATTCTTTTTGTTCTTTTTGCATCTTTATTTTTAATTTTCAAACTTTCATCAACAACAATAAAACTTTTATTTTCACATACTTTTGAATAAATATCTAAATACTTAGCTGAACTTTGACTGATTGTCTCACAACCAACGATTTCAACTTTTAATTCAGGATGCCATTTATTTTTTTCATTTTCGATTTCTTGCTTGATAGAAAATGGGCAAATCCATAAAATATAATTTATTTTGTCTTTTTTACTAGCAATTAAATCCAATGCAACTTTTGTTTTGCCTGTCCCCATTTCCATAAATAAAGCGCCCACTTTTAATTTTGACAACTTGCTAAAAGCAAGTTTTTGTTCTTTGCTCATATTTGCATTCTAAGGGGCTTTTTATTGCCCCTTGAATAAATCATCCAACCTTCTTAATTTAGCATTGAACTTCCTTTTGTTTAGGTCTAGTGCTCTCGCGACTGCTTCTCCTTTCTTTTGCTTTCTTAAGAGCTCCTTCTCCCTTTTTTCATGCTTCCTTAATTCGGCCTTAAGTTCATTAATCTTTTGATAGTCCATAATTTTTTCTCCTTTTTCTTTTTACATCTATATTTTAACATATATATTTTTTAAATCAATACTTTTTTTTATTTTTTTTAAAAAAATATTTAACACATATAAAATTAGTAGATAGTAGTAGGCAGTTTTGCCTTATTTATACCTTTATATAAAAAAAATAAAAAAATATAAAACAAAGTATAAAAATAGCCAAAACTATCCTGACTATCTACTTAAACAAATAAAAAAAAGAAGTCTTGCGACTTCTTTAAACTGTTTTGACTGTATCTTTAATAACTAGATTTGTGAATTTTGAAAATGATATTAAACTTTCACCACCATTATTGTTGTAGCCAAACGATGGATTTCCTTCAGCAGTTTTTGATATGCTAATTACACTATTTGCTCCATAAAATCCTGAGCACATAACTTCATAAGAACTCCCTAAAATTGTGTTTAAATCAGTAATGCTATCAATTTCTAAATTATTGCTTGAAGTAATTGTTGTATAAACTTTTAAATTAGTTGTTGTTTCACCACTCGTAATACTCCCGCTAATCTTAATTGCATGATTATACAAGTCAATATTAGTATCAGTACTATCTTTAGGAACTAGTATTGAGTGATTACCGAATATTGAGATTGTTTTTGTGTCAGGCGTTGAATTATCAGGTGTTAAGTATAATTCATTTTCGTTAGGTGTAAGGGCGTTATATTGCTCTTCCGTTAATTCATTTATTATTAATTCTTTCAATTTTGTATCTGTTGGCATAATCAATATCTCCTTATTTTAAAGTCCACCCTTTTGCAGTGGCTATTGCTTTATCTTCATCAGTTAATTTAGCAAGATTAGTACTGCCCATTGTAAGTGTTGCAGTTTTATTAAGTGTTGTTAAATCAAAACAATTATTAATTATTTCTAATAATGCTTCGCGTGTAAACTCCGTGCTAGCACTTATATCAAAACTTACTTTCATATTTTTCATTTTTATTGAAGTTAAGCTCGAACAATTATCAAACATTCTATACATGCTAGTTACTTTGCTTGTATCTAATTGAGGTATTGAAGTTAAGCTCACACAATCATAAAACATGACCGTCATATCAGTTACATTACTAGTATCCAATTGAGGCATTGAAGTTAAGCTTTGACAATTAGCAAACATGCGCTCCATATAAAATACACTACTTGTATCTAATTGAGGTATCGAAGTTAAGCTTGTACAATAATAAAACATGCGCGTCATATTTCTTACATTACTTGTATCTAATAATGGAATTGAAGTTAATTTCGGACAAGATTCAAACATGCTTTCCATGTTTTCTACATTACTTGTATCATTATATTTAATTATATCATTAAAAGAAATAGCATTAGAATAACCACATCTTCCTCCTTTATCAAAAAATGGTTTCATTGAAGTTACTTCTTTAGTAATTGTTTTAGTAGGTGCTACTTTTTTACTTCCTAAATATAAACTCATAATTAATATCTCCTTATAATTATTGAACTTCCACCACTTTCAATAGTTAAGTCTCCACTGCCTAAAAGTGAATTGCCGTTA
>DLSG01000070.1 GCA_002501285.1 Christensenella sp. UBA7868
TTGAAAAGTTTTAACTTTAATTTATATATAAATTTGCACGATTTTTTGCAAAAAAATTTTTCTGAAAAACATATTCGTGGGGGGAAATCGACCCAAGAAAAATATAAAAAACTTTACCATAAAAAATAATATTTAATTTTTATTAAATGACTTGAATTTATCAAAAAGTGCTAAAAATACGCAAAAAATGTTAATTTATGAGTAAAATTTGATAAAATTTGTTTAGTTTTTTTTAAAATGTGCGTTTTTGGGTTTTAATAAATTTTCATTTTAAATTGGCTTAAAAAATAAAAAAGGATAATACTTGGAAGTATCTCCTTTTATTTTTGCATTATTTTTTCTTGAAATTTATTTGAAGTTTTTGGTTTTAAGATCGTTTAAGTCTATTCCTTTTATTATTTGAAATTTTTTATATAAAATAAATTTTACTTTCTGGGCTTATTTTTTAGATGATTGTTTTGTGTNNATTTTTTATTTTGCTCTGATTGGCTTTCTTTATATCTTCGTTCTAAATTTTCTAGAGAGTTTTGCAATACAAACATGAAATCACGTTTTAAATTTCTGATGTTGTTTGTATATGCGTTGATTTTAAGTTTATCAAAATCATTTAGACGGGAAATTTTGTTTAATGCTTCCATTTTGGTTAATCTGCTTGGATAAAAATCATATTTATTGATGTTTGTCATGAAAAGAGTGTTTTCTTTTTCATTAATTTTTAAAAACAAAGAAATGTCGCCTAAATATGCTATACGAAGATAAATATTATCAGTTTTAGCATTTTTAACACGATATTCTTGGTCGTCTAGTTTACATTTTTTGAAAAAATCTTTCACTTTAATGAATGTTTTTGTATCAAGTTCGGGAGTAATTTCAACTTTTTCGATGTTTACTTTATTTTTTTTATCGGTGTTATAGGCTGTAATAAAATCTTTTCCAGCATCTATTACATAAACTGGTTCGTTAAAATTTTCGTTTTTAACAAAATTTGTGTTTATAACAAAATTCTTTTTTAATTTGTTAACTTTTTTCATAATTATTCGCTATCCTTTTTTGTTTTGGGTTGTTCTTTTGTTTGGTATTTATCATATAAATTGTAACTTTCTGGGCTTATAATTGCGCGAAAAGCACGATCTGATGATATTGGAATATCTTTTTTAATTTCTTTTAATAAATTTTTAATATATTCTCGCTGTGTTTTGTGATTTGCGGGGCAACAATTGAAAAATACGGGCATTGTTTTAGATTCGTTTATTGTTTCTCGCTCTTCAATGAAAATCATTGGTCTTATTACGGTGATGCCGATGTTTGTTAAAAGCATTTTTGGGGCAAAAGTAGATAATCTTCCTTCGTAAAACATACTTAAAAAGAATGTTTCTAAAAGGTCGTCTTTTGTATGGCCAAGAGCAACTTTATTGCAACCAAATTCTTTGGCTTTTGTGTTTAAAATTCCACGTCGAAGTTTTGCACATAACGAGCATGGATTTTTTTCTTTACGCTCGGTGAAAACAATGTCGTAAATTTGACTTTCAATAACATGAAATTCTACGCCCAGTTTATCGCAATAATCTTTTACTTTTGAGTAGTCACTTTTGCCATTAAAGAGATCGACTGAAAGGGCAACTAGGCTGAATTTTTGTGGCGAAAAGCGCTTGTAGGCACTTAAAAGAGTTAGTAAAACCAAACTATCTTTTCCACCAGATAAGCCTACGGCTATTTTGTCGCCGTCTTCTATTAGATTATAAGTTTCAATGCATTTTCTAAACTTGCTTAATAATTTTTGTAACATAACGATTATTTTATAAAATTTATCAAAATTTGTAAAGGAAAATAAACATCATTTTTTAATATTTGCAGTCTTTTTTATTTGACAAAATTCCCTTTATATGTCTATAATTATATAAATTATAATATAATTTGATTTTTATGTTATAAAACAAAAACTATAAAGCAAAATAAAATTAACTATATAAGTTGAGGTTTATGAAAATGAAAAAATTTTTAACTGTTTTAATTTTTACATTAATGTCTTTTACGACCTTGTTTTTTGGCTGTAAAGATAAGTATCTAAATTTTAAAATTGAAATTAATGGAGAAAGTGAAATTACGCTTCTGTCTGGGGAAGATGTAATTGACGAAGAAGACTCTAATTTCAAAATAGTGGAAGTTTTAATTAAAAATGCGCCAAACGATAATTGTCGCATTATTTCATATTCAGTTTCACAAAACAATATAGTTACTGTTGAAGAAATTGCCTCAACAAGCAAGGATATTAAAAGATATAAAATTACCGCTCTTGAAAATATTACCGCATCAAAACCTTCAACTATTATTACCTTCTTTACTGCGGAAGGGGATAGAAATTGTTCGCTTAAAGTTGATGTTGAAATTCCTATAACAAATTTGGTTGCAAATTCGGGATATAAAGTTGTTGCTGTAAGTGATGGACAACCTTATTACATAGATTCTTCAAAAGCATTTGAATTTAGTCCTGCTAACACAACCGAAAGAGAAGTTAGGTTTGAACTTGTTGATGAAACTTTAATAAATAGATTTGGAGTTTCTGTAAGCCATAATGGTGCTGTTGTAATTGAAAGATATTTTGACGAAGAAGGTTTGTCTATTGGTTCTAAATTTCAAGTTAGAGCAACAAGTGTAAATAGAAGTGGTCAACTTTTGGAAGCACTTATTGATGTTAATGTTTTAAGAGATTTAGAAAACAGTGAAATTACTTTTTCTCACAACCTTGGTGGAATCCATTCGTTTACGGGTGATGAGGACACTGAAACTGTGAACTCTATCAATTCTTTAATGCAAAATGGCTTGGTTTTTGCAAGCAATATTGAAGAACTTAAAAATGCAGATTTTAGCGTTGAAATTAATGAAAGATTTGGGCTTAACTTTAACGACCTTGAGGTTTTGTTTGACAAAAAAACTTTGTCTAATGTTTTAATTGAAAGCGATACGGCAAATTCTACATTAAACAAAAAGATGTTCAAAATTTACTCTAAAAATCCAGGTGTTGACCAAGTTGAAATCACAATTAAATATAAATCAGTTTCAGAGTATGCAAAAACATTTATTATACCTATCAAAGTTTTGGAGTATCCAAACTCTTTAATTGTTAATGATAGTTTAAGTTCGGTTTATAATATTTTTGACTATTATATGGGAAATAGTAAAGGTCAAGAATTTAAAGTAAATATTCAAAAAATTGGTGCTTTCGATAAAACTTTTAAAATAAATATTTCACAAGAAGATTTTGAATATATTGAAATCAGATATTTAAACGAAATTTTAGATTATGAAAACTTAATTAATATGGTTTTTGAAAATGATTCTTCAATATTTGTTAAAGCAAAAGAAGTTGAAGGTTCGGGAAAAACTATTGAAATTGAATTTTATTCTAACATTTTAAAAGATGCTGACTTAACAGATTTAGACGAAGCGTTTAATGGGCTTTACAAAAAAATTGATTTAGAATTAATTCCAGGAATAAGAAGTTTAGATTATGACAATATTGTAAAAGACGAATTATATTTAGAACAAGGCAAAACTATTGTTATTCCTTATTTGATTAATGGCACAGTTGTTCCAATGTTGAATGAATTTGTAAATTTGGAAATTGTTTCTGGTGATAATTTAGTTCAAATAAGCAAAGAAGATAATAAATTTACTTTAAAATCTACTGGAAATGTTGGTGAAGTTGAATTCTATTTGGTTAGTGAAAACGGAATTGATACTTTAAGAAAAACTGTTAAGATTTATGCTGGTTACAACGAAAATTTGGAAGATAAATTTACTCTTGACTTGTTTGGAAATAACATTAAAAAAATTGAAAATGTTGATGGCGAAGGAAATATTTCATATAGTTATTTCATTGGAACTATAATAAATAAAAATTCTGCAAATTTCAGAATTTTAAATCCACAAAAATCTACGATTTATAAAACTGAAATTAGTGCTAAACGAAAAGTTGAAAATAATGGACAATTTACGTTAGAAGATTGTGACGATGTTAGAGTGTCTGTTTTAAATAAAGACGAACTTTTGTTTAATATTTATGCCTTGAATAATTGTGAAGATACTATTGTTATTGAAGTTAAAATTTGGGTTTATAACGATAATAGTGAAGTGAACGAGGACGGAAAACTAATAAAAGAAGTTGAAACTATAAAAGGTATTCCGTTTGAAATTAAAACATATGAACCTTTAACTTCTGTTACTTTCAATGGTGGTGAAATTTCAAGTGAAACTACTTTAATTGACGGCGAAGCGTTAGATATAGATAGTTTAAACAAAAAAATGAATGAACTTAACCTTAACGATTTAATCTCGATTAAGGGAAAAACTGAAGGTATTGAAGTTAAATATATTTTCCCAGATAATTTGCTTGAAGCCGAATATGAAGTGGATAGTGAAGGAAATAAAACTGGAACAATTTTAAACGAAAGAGATTTTAACAGAATTGAAAAAAGTGAAAAAGAAATTTTTGATAAATTCTATTTCCATGTGGCTAAAAATCATAAATTTATAAATGGTCAATATGTTTTTGGCGTAACTATTTCGGTTTATGACTTAAAAGGTGGTGACGAACCATATATTTTAACTTTGAAAGTTATCTTAAAACAACAAGTTAAACCTGATAAAGTAGTTATTAAAAATGATAATGGTTTTGTTTATATTGCTAATAATTCTTCTAGAATTGAACAAATTAAAGCCGAAGTTATTGGGGAAAATGGAAAACAAGTTACAAACGGAAGTTTGTATTTTGAAAGTTTTGGACAAAGTGCTGATGTAAATCCTGATACGGGTGTAATTACTGTAAACTTTGCAGGAATTACAAGAGTTAGAGTTTATGCAAAAGCAAGTAAGTATCAAGATGACGGATATTATTCACGTTTTACTGATGTTTATGTTGTTGTTGCGGACGGAAGCAAAAACTATCCATACATTTTAACTGATATTGGCAGTGCGGTTAAAAATAAATATTACACTTTGGCTGGAGATGTTATTGTTAATAACACAATTGACGCTGACAAAACTCCAAGCGGAATTAAAGGCGAATTTGCTTATTTAGAATATTCAAATGTAACAAAAAGAACAAATTCTTTAATTTTTAGAGGAACTGGAAGTATCTTTGGCGAAACAAATATTTGTAATCTTGAAAACATTAATATTGTTTATGACCAAAACTCAACACAAATAAGTGAAAACTTTGGTTTAATTGCGAAAGTTAATAATGCAGAAATAAATAATGTTAGTTTAATTATTAACAGTCTTCAAATTGAAAATGTAAATTCTGGGGCTGTAAATGTTGGTTTAATGTTTGTTGAAAACAATAGTATTATTAGAAATGCGCAAGTAGTGTCAAGCGGAAACGGATTAGGCGACATTGCTTTAAAAGGTAACGCAATTAATTTTGGTGGGCTTGTTTATACAAATGCTTTAAATGGAGAAATTTTAGGAGATTTTAATTTCTTATCTAATGAAAGCAATTTTAATATAAGTTTAAAAGTTATTGACCTTTTAAGTGAAAATGCAGAAGTGGCTGGCGGACTTGTTGGTGAAAACTTTGGGCATCTTGAAGGATTAAAGGTAAATGCTGAAATAAACTCAAACGCTAAATATGTTGGCGGAATTGCAGGAAAAATTGAAAGTATTAACAAAGTTTATAAAAACTTATATTTCACAGGAAATATTTTAACTAATCATAATGAATCAGTTGTAGGCGCTATTGCTTCAAAAGTAAATGTTACAAATGCTGGTGACAAAATTGACTTTGAACTTGTTTTTGCAGAATTTTTAAGTGAAAATAATAATTCACACTCTTCAATTAGCGGAAAACTTGTTGGTGGACTTTTTGGTGAGGCTGGCTTTAATGGTGACGCAAGAACAAATGTTAAATATTCATTTGTAAAAAGTTATAACAATGTTTGTGCTTTGAAAGGTGATGTTGTTGGTGGACTTGTTGGAAAACTTAACACGCAAGGCAAAATGCTTGCAGTTTATGCTGATGCAAAAGTTGAAGGCTTTGACGATAACAGCGTAATCGGAGCAATTTGCGGAAGTTTAAATAATGACTTTGTTTTAAGCGATAGTTACAGCGGGGTAAGTGGAGCAAAAACCCTTGTTGGTTTAAAATCTGGAAAATTAACTTTAAATGAAGTTTACTCTACTCAATCTACTCAAGAAAAAGAAAGTGATGACAACTTCACAATGTTCTTTGATAAATATAACTATATGCAAGTTATTTCCGCTGTGGAAAATGGAAAATATATTTTCAATGATGACAACTACTTTAAATATTCACCTTCTGAAAATGGGGGGCTTCCTTATATCGTTTATAAGGAAAGCGATGGTTATAAAAAACTTATGACCGTTGTTGTTAAAAGTTTAAATGCTACATTTGTGGTTAAAGATTTTGTTCAAAATAGTAACGGCAAATATAGTTATGGCGTTGAAAAAAATGTTGTTGTAATTAATGATGAAACAGGAAATAAAGCAGTAATTTATTATAAAAATGGGCTTGAATATGATATTTCTAGTTTAATTAATCTTTCTGTTAGTCCTAGTGATGCGTCAAGAAATTTTGAATATTTAAGTTTAAATGAAAAAGTTTTACAAATTTCAAAAAGCGGAAATGCTGTTAAAATTAAAGTTGTGGGCACAGGTAGTGCAGGCGTTGAAATTGTAAGTGTTTATGATAAAAATATAAGAGCGTATGTTTATATTGATGTTGAAAGTCGTGCTGATAGTATCAGCGTGCCAGACGAAATTGTTTTAAGCACAGGCTTTACAAAACAAATGGATATTAGCTTATCTAATAAAACTGATACAAATGGTGTTTACTTTAATTTGATAGACGCAGATGTCGCTTCTAAATTATTGATTAACAACACTTCTTCTGATGAAAATAACGAAATTTATATTAAAGATTCGCTTATTATGTTTACTGGTATTGATAATTTAGATGACGGAAAAGTTATTGGAATTGCACCTTTCTATCAAGTTATGTTAGGCGGGAAAGCAGTAAACTTTATCGACTATGATAATTACAATGAAATTAATTTTAAAATTATTAATCAAGCAACTCAAATTACAAGTTCGGTTAATTATTTTGCTATAAGTGAAAATGAAGAAATTTCCTTTGATGTTTATGTTGATTATCCATACGACTCTACAAGTCAAGAACTTGTGTTTGAAAGTTTAGACGCTGACGACTTTGCGTTAGATTATTATTTTGACATTAAATTTAATGTAAGCGGTTCTAGTGCGCAAACACTATTTAATGTAAAATTAAAAGCGTTAAATGTAAATTTATTAAAAGACAAAACTTTTGAATTAAAAATTAAACATAAAGTAAATGGAATTGTTAATGAAGATGTTTTTGCAAGCGTTGTTGCTGATTTAAAAAGCAGTAAACTTAAAGGTGTGGAACTAAATCATTATTCAAGCAGTGTTCATTATTACGATTCATATAGTTATATTTTAAGAAAAGAAACAAATCCAAGTTTTAAAATAGTTAAAGGAAACTTTGGTGTTTTAAATATTAACTTATATCCACAATATGCAAATATCACTGATATTGAAATTACAAGTTCAATTGAAGGCGGAAACAGAATTAATTTTGGTCAACTTGCTTTAAATGATAATGACGAACTTGAAATTACTGCACATAAATCTAATTTAGCAAGCGGAATTAAATTAAAAATCGATAAAGATGAAATTAGAAAAAATGGCGGAAATCTTTATATTTCTACACTTCTTGGAACTAATGTTTTAAATGAAACTGTATTTACAATTACTGTTACTGTTTATTATGGAATTGGACTTAAATTTGAGCCTGTAACAATTGAACTTGTTGCAAAACCTTTAACTACTATTATGCTTACAAACAATAGTGGTAAAGATAATTTCGTTTTAGCAAAAGGCGGACAAATTGAATTTGATATTAACGCTGTGAATATTGAAGAAGGTTTTGAAGCAGGACTTGATAATTTTGAATTTAGTATAAATAACAACAAATTACAACCTGTAAGTTTTGATACTGGAATTGTGAACAAAGATGGATTTACTTTTGTTATTGACCCAGAAACAAAATCTTTATTTGGCGTAAAAGTTGAAAATGGGAAATTAGTTGTTTTAAGTGATATTTTAAATTCTAGAAACACAGTTTTAACAATTATGCCAATTTATGAAGGCGTAGTTGACGGAAAATATGTTCAAAGTGAAGGCTCTAAAATTTATTTAACAATTGCTGATTTCTATGTTTCTGATGTTAGCGTAGAAAATGTTGAGGACGGAGTTTTAACAAATTATTTAGGAAATTCTACAATTTTAAAAGCAAATTTAATTGTTGAAACTTGCGAAAGTATTTATTATTACGACCAAAGTGATAATATTATTTCAAAATACCAATACTTTGATAATGACGGAAATTTAGTAAATGTTAATTTTGATTTTAATTTAAGAGAATTAGAATATTCTAACATTAAACTAAAAATAAGAAATTTACAAGAAACAATTTCTAAATCTAATTTAAGTTGGAACTTAATAACTGTAAATAATAGTGGAAATTATATTTATAACAACTTAAAAGCATTAACAAATTATACTAATTTCTCTGTAAATGTTGATGCTGACGGATATTATTATGTTTATGGAAAAGTTGTATCTGTAAATAATTTGTTATTAAAAGTAAATTTAAGTTACGAAAATGGAATTGTAAGTTTAAATGAAAATTCTAATAACGAACTTACTGTTAGATTTGCTTTAAACATTAAAACGCAATCTAGTTTAGACAACCCAACCCCTATTAGAACAAGTGAAGAATTTTTAACAAAACTTGAAGAGGGCGGAGATTATATTCTTTTGAATGATATTACTTTGCCAGCAAGTTTTGGTGGAATTAATGTAAACATTTCAAGTTTTGATGGAAATAATAAAATTATTAACATTCAAGGATTTAGTATTAGTGACGCAACAATTACTAATTTAGGTCTATTTAATGAAATTGGTGAAAATACTGTTATTAAAAATGTTACTGTAAATATTTTGCCAACGCTATTTATGACAGATAATTATTATTATGGATTAAATGTTAATGCACAAGCACTTGAAAGTTTAAACTTTGGTGTTATTGCGGGAACAAATAATGGTGTAATAACTAATTGTAAAGTTATTAATAACAATTTTAGATTAATAAACAATCAAAATGCTTATAAAGAAGTTTGTATTAATGTAATATCAAGCGAAGAAAAAACAATTAATATTGGCGGATTGGTTGGCGAAAATAACGGATATATTACTCATAGTAGTGTGGGTGATAGAACTTCTAAAAATTCTATTAAAATTATTGGCAAAGCACAAATTGGAGGTTTTGCTAGTGTAAACAATAATAAAATTGCATCAAGTTATGTTGTAAACACTGAAATTCATAACAATTCGCAAAGCAAATTAACTGCTGGTTTTGTTTGTGAAAATAATTCAAATGCTTTTGTTCAAACAAGTTTTGTTCAAGGGTACAGCGAAAACCCAAGCGAAATTGAATTGAATAAACATATTTTAGACGGCGGAATTTTTGCTAATGGTTATGTTGGTGGATTTGTAACAAATAACAGCGGGTTTGTAAAAGATTGTTATTCTAACATTATGATAACAACAAATAAACGTGCTAGTGGTTTTGTTTATGACAATACTCGTGGCACAGTTGAAACCTGCTTATCCGCTTCAACAAGCGTTAGTGGATCACAAAGTTTTAGATATTTTACGGGTAATGACGAAGAAAACTTAACTTTAAATTCTGCTTCTGGAGTTAAATATAGTTATTATCTTCTTGATGATGCGTCTGATAAAAATGGCGGTGAAGGAGAATATGACGAACCTGCTAATGGAATAGTTAGTTTTGAAGATGCAAGTTTCTTTGAAGGATTTATTAGCGATGGCTCTTTAAGTTCTATTTGGAATTTTAGTAGTAAAATAATGCCAAGACTTGTAGATGCTGATAAAACTATTATTTCGGAAAGACAACTTTTAGAATCTTCAAGCAGTGAAAAATTTGAATATATATATATTAATAACTTAAAAGGTAGTATAAATAATCCTATTTTAGTTGCTTCAACTGACCAATTCTTTGAAGCATTAACAAACGAAGAAAATTTATATTCTTATTATTACAATGGAAAGATTGTTAAAACTAAAATTAATTACAACTATATTGAAATTATTAAAGATTTAGATTTATCTAAAATCATTGATAAAAACAATATAGAATCATCAACAACTAACAATGTTCAAAAATTGCAAGATATTATCTTTGCAGGAAAAATGAACGGAAATGGAATGGAACTTTCTCACATTACAATAACTGCTCAAAACGATAAAGTTAAATATTCTTCATTTGGACTATTTAAACAAATCGGTAGCGTTGATACTTATGATAGTTATGGTAATGTTTATAACAATAAACTTGGTGATGATGGTTTAACTGTTATTAAAAACTTAAAACTTTCTATTGACAGTATGACTGCTACTATTACAAAATCGGTTGGAACATTAAGCGGAGAAGTTATAAATTCTAAACTTTACAATATTGATGTTTATTCTAACAACGGGGTTGTTGTAACAGGAAATAACATTGTTGGCGGTATTGCGGGAAGAATAAGCGGAAACAGTTATGTAAAAGGCGTTTCAAGTAACTTATCGGTTAAGGCTACAATGGAAAACAGGTCGCACGAAGAATTGTATCAAACTTCTAGCGTTAAACGTGTTTATAAAAATGCTTTTGACATTTTAGAAGATGACCTTAACGATAATGTAAATATTGTTGGTGGTTTGTTTGGTGTAGTAGATATTTACAAAACTCAAATAAAATCATTTAACGAAGTTTCATCTTCAAATTCTTATTATGTGCTTGCTAATATTAATCGTGAAAACGAACAATCTTTTGACAAAGCACAAATTCAATTTACAAAAGTTTATGACAATGTTCAAATTTCTGGTGACATTGTTGGTGGTTTATTTGGTTATGTTGCAAGTGGAAGCATGGTTTATGATGCTAGATTTGTATTAAATGAATCAAACAACCAAAACTTAAATGGAAATTATGCAGTTGGTGGAATTGCAGGTTTAAGTAATGGATATATTGCTTATGCTACAATAGAAACTAATCTTGCTAGACAAAGACAAATTGATAAAACAGAAAGATCTAATTATTTAACAAGTTATTTGTTCTCTTCAAGTTTAAATAAAGCAACTTTTGTTGGTGGACTTGTTGGTATTTTGGATAGGGGTATTTTGGCTTATTCTTACAGCAAGGTAAACATTGGTGCAACTAATAGTAACTTTGTTGGCTCGGCTGTTGGGGCGTTTGCAAATTCTAAAATCGAATTTGTGTATGCTAATTCTTATTTAAAAGCACAAAAACAAATTAACGAAAATGGCTTAACCATGCAACAAAAAGGTTATAGTGGATTTATTGGAACAGTTACAAGTTTTGAAAACGGAAGTTTCATTAGAAATGTTGTTTCGTTAATTAGAAATAATGACGAATCAGAATTTGGCATTGGTTCGATGATTGGTTATAACCAAGCAGAAAATGTGGCTATTACTGGGGAATATTCTTCTAATATCTTAAATGTAGTTAATGGAAATAATATTAATTTTTCAAATAATAACCCAAGCAATAATAGTTATGAAGATTATATTAATCAGGCTAGTGGTACATTTAGCGGCTATGAAACATCAAATTGTTTTGCTAGAACTAGCGACCTTGATACATTCTATCGTTTAACTTATAACAAAAAGGGTGCTGTTAGAGTTATTAACAATGAAAATGATTTAAGAAATATGCTTGAAAAGGGAAATTGTGAACTTCAAAGTGATATTTTCTTGACTGCACCTTGGGATCCAATTCCATTTAAAGGAACATTTACAAGTGCTAAAAGGAAAAATGCGAAAGAGGGCGAAAGCGAATATTATGTTATTTACAATTTAACTATAAATTCAGATTCTAAAAATGTTTCTAACAATGTTGGTTTCTTTACACTTTCTGGTAGTGATGAAAGAGGAGCGACAATTAGTAATATTACATTTGTTGTTGGAAGTAATTTCGTAGATCCACTTTTAGCCAATTCATCTCTTCCAAAAGATAGCGAAACAGGCTTCTATATTGACGAAAACTGGGGAAATGGAACTAATAGAGGAATTATTATCAACAATAAAAGAGCAGATAAAAATTATTCTATTGGCGTTTTAAGTGGAAAAGATATTGACTCTACAATTAAAAATGTAACAATTAAATTTGCTAATAACGAAAAAGAAAATAATATTATTTCAAGCAATTTAAGTTATGTTGGCGGTTTGATTGGTGATGCAAGAAATACTAAAATTGAAGATTTAAGATTTGAAAATCTTCAAATTAAACGAGAAACTCAAAATGCTATTGGTCATGATGCTTACATCGGCGGTGTGGCTGGAAGTTTTACTGGTGGAATGGTTAAAAATGTTGTATTTAGTGGAAAAACTGAAATTTATAATCAACAATCAGTTAAAAACAATAACACTTATATTGGTGGCGTTTGTGGTTTAGTTCAAAATAGAACAGAACTTTCAAACATTAAAGTTGACTCAAATGGAAGCAGTAGTTTAAGTGTTGGAGCCGATTTTGAAGATATGTCGCAAGTTGATAGCAACAATATTTATGCTGGCTTGATTGCGGGCTCACTTGGAACTGGAAGTTTAGACAAGGCTGTTATAGAAAACGGCGAACTTAAAATTTCTAATAAAAATAAATCTAATTTATATGTTGGTGGCTTTGCTGGAAAAAATGAAGGCACAAGCGTTATCAAAAATTCTTTGTTAAAATCTAGTTGCACTATTAATGTTTCTGCTGGAGAAAAATCTGATAGTAACTTTATTGGTGGCGTGGTAGGAAAAAGCACAGGAAACACTATTTCAAATGTGATTTCTGCTATAAAAATTTTATTTGATTGTGGAAGTGCGGAAGGCTATACTTATGTTGGTGGAATAGTTGGTTTAAATGGTTCTACTCTTCAAAGAATTGAAAATGGTTCTAGTTTGTCTAATGTAATTAGCAAAAGTGCTTTGACTATTAAAGATTCTAAAAAGACAAATAATATATATGTTGGCGGAATTGTAGGTCAAAATGTAAATGCTGAAATTGGCAAATCAATGTCTGTAAGTACAATCAAATATTATTGTAGTTTTATAAAAAATATTGGTGGACTTGTTGGACAAAACTTTAATAACGCACAAAATATTTCAAACAGCATATTTATTGAAGATTTGAGTTTGACTTCTTCAAGAAATGTTGAATGGGGAAAAGCATTAAAATATAGTGATTTTATTTCTAAACTTAATAACGGAAAAATAAATCTAGATGAAAATGCGGTTATTGATATTATTGAAATAAATAAAAATATCGGAACTATTGAAAATCTTAACAATGTTGATGAAGATATAAAAAGTATAGTTGGCGAAAATGTTACATTTAAAGAAGGAAGCGTTTATAATCCAATAAAAGTTGATAGTGTTGATAAACTATTAAAAACCGAAAACGGCAAAAACTATTTGGGTGAAAACAGTATTTATTATCTTGTAACAAAGGATTTCAAAGTTTCTTCTACTGTAAATGAAGTTAGAGGATATATTGTTGGTGATGCTAAAACAATCACTACAACAACTTTACTTGCAAAAACAATTTCTGAAAATGCAGTTATTTCAAGTTTTGTTATTAAATTGGATAGTAATGACAATGTTCAAACATTTAACAACAATAAATTTGTTAAAAATGTTCAAAGTGTTATTGGCGAAGAAAACTTGGGTTCTATTTACAATATTATTTCAGTTGGAAATATTTATGCGCAGGAATCTACTACTCCAATTTCGGGCGTGGTAAATAAAAACAGCGGATTTATTAATGTTGTTTCAGCAAAAGTTCATATTTGTACAACTGGTTCTAGTTATGCTGGCTTTACAGTTGCTGGATTTGTAAATTCAAACTCTGGCGCAATTTATAATAGTGAAGCAGTTGGAAATATTGAATTTATAGAAAATTCATACAAAATAAATTCTAAAAACATTTTAGTAAATAAATTGTATGGCTTTGTGGGAAATAACGAAGATACAATTGTAAATTGTGTGTCTGGGGTAACTCTTCCATTATATGCAGGAAGTGTAGAAACCGCTTACTATAATACTTCTTTTGAAGGAAGCGGTGCTAATTCAAAATTTGTTAATTGTGTTGTTGATTTATTTGCTAATGGCGACCATTATGTTTCTAAAGAAAATTCTAATTGTGTGTACGTTCCTTTTGACGAGTTGTATGAAACAGTTAAAAAAGAAAATCCTTATGATAATTTATACACAGAGTTTAATAAGGGCGTATTGTATGGTTATTCATATCCAATAATTAGCACTTACAAAAACACCGAATTTGGCAATGATGATGTTAATGCAGAGTTGTCAACAATGGTTAAAGGTGATGACAATAAAACTTATTATTTAGTAAACAATTTTAGTTCGTTTAATAAAATTATAAATGTTATTAATGAAGATAATAACGAAAATGAAATAAGAATTAAACAAATTGTAAGTTTTGTTGCTTCAAGCCGAGAAAATCAAGGTAAAGGATTTGTTGATGTTTATAAATTTGAAACAATTGAACTTAAAAAAGATTTAATTTATGACGGAAATAATTTTGCTATTATTAATTTTAAACAAACTACTGATAAAAATGGTATTGCAGGATTATTTAAAACAACTAATAAATCTATTACAATTAAAAATTTAGCGATTGATAACGCTGAAATTAAAATTTCTTTTGGTGATGAAAAAGATGGCGAAGTGCAAACGGCAATAGAAAATATCACAGTAGGTGTTTTAGTTGCAAAAAGTAGTGGTGTAATTAATATCGACAACTGTTACATAAGTGGCGAGATTAATTGTGCAAACAACACTATTAAAGACTATAAAAATGCAAAAGAAATGATTGTTGGTGGCTTTATTGGTAAAAACGATAATGAAAACAGTGGTAGCAGCACAATTTCTAATTGCGTTTCATCATTAAATATTAATCTTGATTATTTATCATCTGACATTTTATTTAAAAATGATGAAAATAACCCAGTTGAATATTTAGGTTATTATAGCAAAGTCGGTGGAATTGCAGGACAAGTTAAAAACATTGTGATTAATGGAAACTGGAACTATGGCGATGTAATTAGCACAAGTTCAAGAAAACTTTCTGCTGGCGGAATTGTTGGTGAAATTGAAGGTGGAGCATTAACTAAAAATAAAATACTTGGAGTTGTTCAATACAAAGGTGCTTATCTTGGTTATTACGCTGGCGAAAATGAATTAATTTATAATATTAATGCTGTTGTTGGCTTAAATAGTGGTGCAAGAATAGGAACAAACAGTGAAAAAAACTTGTATAACGAATTTTTAAGTTTAACAAAAGACAATACGATAAACGACGAAACTTCGCTTGAAACATTGCTTAACTTAAATCCAGACAATAATAGGTTTGCAGGTGGAAGTGAAAGTGAAACAATAATATTTGAAAAACCTGAATTTGAAAAAATTGCTTCAAATACAGCAGTGTTTGAAGATAATAAAAATTATCTTATAACTTCAACAAACTTTATTTTTGGACTAGGTCAAAAAGAAGATTTAACTAACACTAAAATATTATTCTTAAATCGTCCACAAGTTAAAGTTTCTAAAAACTTATTCAACAAATTAAAAAATGTAACAATTTCTAATTTGAATTTTGTTATGGCTGATGATGTAACATCACTAAAAACAGCAGTAATTGCAAATCATATTGAAAATACAAAACTTTATTCAATTGCTTTAAATGATATTTACTTTGAAAGAACAACATATTACAAGCCAAATGATGATGGAAATAATGCTGTTGGTGGGGTTTGTGATTTTGCAAAATCTTCAATTCTTTCTAGTATTACTTTAAATTTAGGCAGAGTTGAATCTAAAATTAAAAAACTAGAAAATAATAATAAAGTTAATTTGCAAGTTGGTGGTATTGTTGGGTATGCAACCGAAACACTATTTATTAACTGTGAAAATTCAGCAACTATTACAACTGCTAATAATTTAGGTTTTGGTAGTGTATCTACTGCTGGTGTTGTTGGTGGAATGTTAAACAGTTATATGTTTAATTGTAAAAACACAGGACTTGTTTATGCTAAAAATGGTGGGGAAATTTCTAGCACGTTAGACGGAAAATATTCGGAAGGCAATGCTAATGAAACTTACCTTAACACATCAGGTCTAGCAAATGGCGTAAACGAAAAAAACATTATATCTTTCTCTAAAAACGAAGGAAAGGTTAAAGGCGTAAATAATTTCAAAGGCAATAGTATTAGTTCTTATAATAACGCAAGTGGTATTTCAGTTAATACAAAAGTTTTATACTCAATTAACAAAGCAAATATTATGGCAATTTCGCCAGTTAATATCCAGGCAAGAGCAACAGGTATTGGAACATTAAATACTTATTTCTCTTATCACTTTGCTGGTGTTATGAGTACTTCAACTATTTATACGATTTCTGCTTCTAATGCTTACTATTGTTATAGTTTTGGTGGTGGTTACACAACAAGTGCATCAGAAAATGATATGGCGGCTTTATGTGGTTCTAATGAAGGCAAGGGCGTTGGTTGTACCGATTTTAATGCAATTGAAAATGGTGGCACTGCTGCGGAAGAAACATCGTGGTGGAATAAATATGAAGTTCTTCATGACTTTAAAATTATTGGCGTAAATAATGGCGTTCCTAACACAACAAGTATAATTCAACCAGTTATTAGATTGATTGACGATAGTAGTTATGATTTGCCAGTTAATAGCGATGATGATAGTTATGAATTATCAACAGCGTTTGATTTATGGTATTGGGCTAGATATGTTTGTGGCACAGAAAAAGATAAAAATGTTAAGATTTTAGATGATATTGACATGACTGGTTATATCTATAAAACTCCTTCTAAAAAATATACAAAAACTTTTGATGGTCAGTTCCATACAATTTCAAGTTTAAGAATTAAACCTAATGGGGGTGAAGAAGTAACATTGGTACAAGCAACTTTCGATTCTCTTCAAGTTGGCGGTTTGATTGGAATTCTTGGAGATGGAACCGAAAATGGAGAAGTTAAAAATATTAATCTTGAAAATCCAACATTGTTAAATATTTCAACTTTCTATGAACAAAATCTTTTATCTATTGTTGTTGGCTTTAACAATTTTGGGAAAATAGACAATGTTTTGGTTGGACAAACTGGTGAAGAAAAGAGTTTTATAGATTTAGAATATAACTCAACTTCTCAAACTGGCGAAGTTCATGTTGATATTGGTGTTATTGCTGGCTATTCGGCTGGTGGAACAATAACAAATTGTGAAGTTATTAACTTAAAAGATGTTGCAATAAATTATGATTTAAGCATAACTATTCCAACTTCATGGAACTCTAACGATTTGTTTGTTTACACAGGCGGAATTGTTGGTTGTACTTTTAGTTCTACGGTAGAAAATTGTGCGTTTATTGGACAAATTTCAGGTACTGCAATAAATACTAATATGCATAATGTCCTTATTGGTGGACAACAAGTTAATGATATTTTAGGCTATGGCGCTTATTCTAAACTTAAACATTACATTGGCTTAATTAGTGGTGACAGTTCAGGAACTTATAATAACAACTATGCTCCTGCTAATGAAAACGCAGGAATTGATGATTTTATTCACATGAAATCAGAAAACCTTTATGATGGTGCTGAAACTGGAAATGCTAAAACAAAATTCTATGTTTCAAGAATTTCATCTTCTGTTGGTAAATATGCCGTTAAGAAAGGTGGAAAAATTGTTAAAATAATGAAAAACAGCCAAAAATTTGCTAAAAAATTTGTGAAGAAAAAAGCTGCTTCATTAGTAGCAAAAATTGGTATTCCAGATCCAACTGATATTATTGATATTGTGGCAACAGGAATTTTGATGGGTGTAAACTCAAATTCTTATGAAAGTTCTATTGTTGAGAGCGGTTATGGAAATACTTATAATGGCGGAACACAAGCATTTGATTCAGATTATTTAAAACCATATTACGAAAATGTGGGAAGTGAAAATAGTACATTCAGTGCATTTAAAAAATCAATAGGCAATGAAAAAACACAAGTTGCTTTTAACGCAAATTTTGTAAATTTAAGCAATGCGACTGTTGAACCAAAGAAAATTGAAAATGCTTATTATGTTTATAATGTTAATGAACTTGCTTATAGTTTAAGTTCAAAAAATAATAGCGTAACAAATATTCGTTTAATGGACAACATTGATATGACTAGAAGAATTTGGGACGCAGGAATGGGCAATGTTAAAACCGGACTAAATATTATAGACAACGGATTTAAAATTGTTTATAGTACATCTGGTGACGAAATGAACCAAAACTTCAAGAATAGTTTTGTTAGCGCTGGTTATAATGAACAAATTTTAGCAAACAATACGATTATTGCTAACGACTATGGAAAATTTGAGACAATTAAGCGTGACCCTATTCAAGCGGCTTATGATAACTTTAAAATAAGATTTGATAATGCTTGGAAAAATGGCTATAAAAATGGCGGTGGTTCAGACTATGAAGCAGAGCAAGCATTAGAAAGCATTTATAAAACAGTTGATAGCGAAAATAATGGAAAAATTTATCCTTTAAGTTATCCTCAACAAGTTGAAGTTATTGCTGATGCTATTTCTAATTATTCAATTGAAGGAATTACTCACAGAGGATTAAACTTTGTTGGCAGAACATTTGCATTAACTCAAGATTTAGATTTATCTAAATTAAATAATATTAAGAGTTTTGATTGTTATCTTTACACTGTTCAAGTTAAAGGTGCAGATAATTATAGACTTTACAATTATAAAACTAATCAATATACTTACTTGAATGATATAAGTGATGATGCTGATTTCAGCAATTATCAACATGTGTATAACGCACCTGATTTTGTAGATGCGGGAAAAGGTATTCTTTATGATGGCAACCTTAAATTTAATGGTGCAATTGAAGGAAACAACCATACAATAACCTTTGATAGATGTTTGTTTAATGACCTTGGCCCAGATGCGGTTGTTCAAAACTTAAATGTGGTAAACAACGCAGAAAATGGTCGAATGGCTTCTACTATTTTAGATAAAGACACAGAAATATCTACTTATTATGCTTTAAATTCTTTGATTGCTTATAACAACGAAGGAAAAATTCAAAATATTACATTAAATTGCTCAAATGATATTACATTTGAAAGTGATTTATATTATTCTGAATTAGTTCAAGGCGTTAGACCTCCTGAATCAGATGAAAGCGATAAAAACGACAAATTTGTTGCTAACATTGTTGTTGAAACTGGTTTAATTTGCGCAAGGAACTATGGAACAATTAGTAATTGTGCAATTAAACATGATGGTGATTTATCAATTAAAAACAAATTAATGTTAGATTATCAAACTTCTTTAACAGACGTTGAATATAAGGACGCCGATGGAAATATTCAATACTACGATATTACCGATAATAATTTAACAATGAATCTTACTTACAATGGATATTTTGGAGTGCTTGCTGGTCAAAACCTAGGATACATTAAAGACTTTGAAATGAGTGATGAAAATGTTCAGTTTAAAGAAATTTCTGTTGAAACCAAAAATTTTGCTCCAGGAGAAAAGATTGTAAACAAAGAAAACATTAACAAAAGCATATTGTGTTTAGGCTTAATTGCTGGTGAAAATACTTATGACGAAGTTTATGGATATTCAACAAAAAATGGAGATAATGTTTCTAACATTTATAATATTGCTCTTTCTAATTGCTCTTTAACAAATAGCGTTGATAGTGAATCTTCTAATGTATTTAGAAATGCAGTACTTATTGGTATGGTTAGTGGTAGAACTTCTTTAAGTATTGAAAAATGTATATTGGTTGGTTGCAGTATAATCAACAATCTTGGAACAACTACAAAAACATCTCCAAAAGTTGGCATGATTGCTGGCATGATTACACCAGTTTTAGTTGGTAAAAGCAAAATTTATAAAGAAGATGGAAAAACAAGAAGTTTAGATTACTTTACAAAATTTGTTCCTCAAATTAAAAATTGTGTTTCTTCAGTTGCTGGCGAAAATCTTGTTGGATTTGAAAATAAATTCTATATTAAAAAAGTTCAAGAAGAAACAAAAGAAATTGATGGTAATAAATATACAATCAAATTCTCAGGCGTTTACTATGATGATAGTTATGAAACGGCAATGACAACAATCGGTTATTATTTTGACAGCGAAAGTTCAATTAATATAGGAGATAGTGATAACGGCTATGGCGCAGACAACTATAAGGGTAACATTGAAATTTCGGTAAGCATTTCTGAAAAGGAATATACTTATAAAACTGAAATTGAAAATAAAGTTGAAGGCGGTTTATTTGAAGGTGATGTTAAGAACCTTGAAGAGTTGCAATTAAGATTGAAACTTGACTTTACTGTAAATATTAACGGAACCAACAAAATTTTAAGCATTTATGTTTCTGGCACTCAAAAGTTTAAATTCGTTGACAATTTGAACATTGATAAAGAAAAATTGCAATTTAAAGTAAGCAGTAGTGAGTGGCAAGATTGGAGTAATAAATCATCTTACACTTATACTGATGAGAATGTTCAAGTGATGATTGATTATGACCAGTCAACTAAAACTGATGTGGCTGAAAATTCTACTACTTATTTAGTAAAAGCAACCTACTCTGTTAATGTAAAAGTAGATGGCGAATTTACAAATATTAGTGAAATTGCACAAAAATTTGGAAGAGGCGAAATTACAAATCTTCCAGAAGGATTTACTCCTTACGCGAAAGACGGAAAACAATATTTAAATTATACTTTTGCATTAGGCGAACTTAATTTTACGATTTTAGATATTGCTGTTAATTAAAACTTAACTTAAAACCATAATTTGTGTTTAAAGTTTAAAGTAAAAAAATGGAAAAACTGAAAAATAAATAGAAAAAATTTAAAAAACAAAAATTATTTACCTATTGCTAATAAAAAAATTTAGCAATAGGTCAAATGATTTTAAA
>DLSG01000095.1:0-23319 GCA_002501285.1 Christensenella sp. UBA7868
ATGTTGATTTGAAAGAATTTATTAAAGATGATGCCCAAATTAAAATAAATGGTGACGAATTTGAGTTTGTTGATGGTGATTATAAAAAACAGGGAAATTAGTTTGTTGTGAAGATTCTATAATATTGCCTGATATTTATTTTAAAAATCAGAACAACTTTTTAATACTTGCTAAAATAGATGAAAATATTGAGTGTTTAGATGCGGTTTTCACTCATAAAAAATCTATAAATGAACAAACAGGGGAAAGCGATATCGAATATTTTACAAATTTAAAATAAACAGTTATTAAAAAAAATAAGATTTAATAAAAATAAATAAAATTAGATAATAAAAAAAGTTAGAGAATAAATCTCTAACTTTTTTTATAATTTAATGTTTCTATTAAATTATTTAACTTTCATTCTTGTCCTTAATTTAATAAATAAGAATACACCGCCTGCAACGATTAGAACTGCAACAACAATTAAAATTATTGATACGGCTGAAAGTGGTTCTGTTTTGTTTAAAACAAAACTTAATTCAGTATTTCCACTTGAAGATTTTATTTGAATGATATAAACGCCTTTGGCATCTTTTGGAATTGTGTAGTTATTTAAAGCATTTACACTTGAGTTATTAATTTCAGCAATTAAAGTGTCGTTTAAATAGATTCCGCATTCACCAATTTGAGTGAAAATTAGGTAAGGGTTATAAGATAATGTAATTGGTTTTGAGGTTTCTCCGCCATAAGCAAGGGTAGAGTTGATTGTAATTTTAGCGTTTTTATCTCTTATCCAAACTTTAAAGGAATAAGTTGTTTCACCCAAAATTAAATTTTGTGTTTTAACAAAAATTTCATATAATCCACTTGCATCATAAGATTCTACTTTAACTGTATTTTCTTCTCCGTCAGGAATAATTGTTGAATACAAAATTTCGCTTGAAAGATTTAGATTGTATAAATAAGTTCTTTCAAAATCGTCTTCAGAAAGTTTGTAAAGATTTTCAAGTTGTTCTAATTTAACAATATCAAAATTGCCTTCTTCGTCTGCATAAAGAGGGAATAAACTTGAAATTCGTTTTAACTCATTTGTTACATCTTTACCATCTTTTAATATTTTAGAAATATTTTGACCGTTTAAACTTACAAAACTAAATTCTTTTAATGCTTCGTTTGAGTTTAATATAGTAAAGTAAAGTGTTCTTTCAACAGGGGTAAGTTTAGCATTAATACTTACATAACCCGTAATTAAAACTTTATAGAAACCATATTTTGTAAATACATAATTTCTGTTTGTATCTCTTACAATTTTAGTGATTTCGGTGTTATTTAGCCATGCTTGTACTGTTATGCTGTGTTCTTGCGTTGAAACATATTGTCTTTCGTCTAAAATTGTTAAATTTACAGTGTTGTTATAAATTTGATATTGAACTGGAATTTCGTCGTTTATTTTTACGGCAATTTCGTTTAGTATTGCAACTTGTAGGAAAGTGTTGCCATTAAATAATTGATTATTACCAGCATAATCTTCAAAATAAATACTGTAAACGCCACTTGGAACATTATCTAAAACAATTGTTTGAATATCTTCACTAGAAGTGTACATATTTGCATTTAAGTCAATAAGTTCGTTATTATAATAAATTTTTACAACTATTTTATTGCTATCTCCATTATATAATGGAAGAGTGATTTTAACGCCTTCGGTTGAAATTAGAGAATAACCTTTTATGTTTGATGTTATATCACTTGGGTGAGTTGTTGTTTCAATTTTAAATGAACTTTCATCTTCACCGAATTTTAAGAAGTTTGAGTTAAAATCAATATTTTTTACTGCAACATATTTAAAGACAGAACCAGCTTGTTTTATTAGATATAAACTAAAACTTGAATCAGTTGGAGTTAGAACTTCGTATGAAAGCTTGAAATCTGTGTTTACAACAAGTTTTGTTTTGTAAATTGAATAATAAACTTCAAATATTTGTTCGGTAGTATTTCCATTTTCTATAAAACTTAAATTTTCAGTTATTCCATAAGAAGGAATTTCAAAATTTGTAATATTTTGTTCGTCTGTCATAATTAAGTATGTTTGGTTAGTTGCTGTTGTAATTTGGAAATTATAAGAAACTTTTTTACCAAGTTCATTTGTTATAGTTACAGTGTAATTTCCAAGTTCAGAGAATGTGTAACTAGGAGTTGTTATATTAAATGATTGAGTATTATTTTCAAATACTTTTGTAACCATTATTGAAGAAATTTCAAATGGGGTATCGTTTATATAACTTAAATGAACATTTTTAGAAGTTGAAATAGATATAGTTTCAGTTATATTTAAAGTATTTCCAGAACTATCAGAAAATTCAAGTTTAGGCATTAATGGATAGTAAATATAACTAAATTGTAAATTGCTTGGAAGATTGTCATCTAGTTTAGTTAAATCGGTTAAAGTAATCATAAATTTAACTTGTACATTTTTTAAACTTTCGTCGTTTAAAATTTCAAATAAATCTAATTTACTTTGAACATTCAATATGTCTAACTTTTGAACAACAGTGCTTGGTAGTAATTGATAATTTACTGCAATAGAGTATAGGCTTGGGTTAAATTCAAAGTAAACACCGCTAGAATATTGAGTATAGTTTTCTCCGTTTTTTGTAACAAAGAATGCTGTTTCACCATTGTCAGAAGGTCCAAAAGTAAATTTGCTTTCACCTTTTTCGCCTAAATATCTAACTGTCCTTTGAACTCGATTAAAGTTATCAATCCATTCAAAGTAGTAAACATTTACAGTTTTATCTTCACCATTTATTTTTATAGAGTTTGTAAAAGTGAAAATAGATGTTGTGGTTTTGTCAAGAGTAATTTTGTTTCCGTTGCTATCTTGCGATAGTAATTCACCTTTTTTACCATTAATAACAGGGTAAACATTTAAAGTTTTAATAAATGTTGCGTTTTGGCTTGAATTTGGAACAGTGATAACAATACTTCTTTCATAATTTTTAATGAAATCTACAATTTCAAATTCTTTGTTTGGAGTAGTGTTTGTAATAATTAACTTATCTTCACTTCTGTTTGAAATCTCAATTTTATATATATTTCCATATTCGTTTAAATCAGCATAACTTAAAATGATTTGATTAATTCGTGATACTAAATTTTCAAGACTTTCAAAATACTCAAAGTTTGTATCAAGTGAAGTGAAAGGCAAGTATCTTAAATTATAAACGCTAGCATTTTCAGTGTTTTCGTTAATAGAAACTTTTACATTTAAAAAGTCAAAATTAGAAATGTTTATTTTAGTTAAACTAAATCCTGCATTTGCTAGATTGGTTTCGTTTGATTCAGTTTGATAAGTCTTGTCATCATCTAAAACATATTCGCAATTAATATTTTGTGATGGGGCATAAAGAACTGTGTAAATAGTGTAGTTTCCAGCTTCGTCCATTTCGATTATTTCATAGAAGCCTTCTCCATCTTTAAAGAAATCTGCAATATCTTCGTTGTATTGTTTTACGCTGTATAATAATTTATCGTCTAAATATGTGTTAATATCAAATCTGTATCTAGAAATTGATTGGTCAGAATATCTAGGGTCACCAATTACAAGACTTTGTTGATTTTGAATATTATCTGAACTAAATTTATTATATTTACGAATATAAATATTTGAAGTGTCTGTATAATCGATATTGCTTTCATTGTCAATGTCTGCTGGAAGATTATTGTCAACAGCGGCAAAACTTGGGCTGTTAGAAGCAATAAATACGAAATTGTCAAAGTTAATATCGCTTGATAAATCTTTGTTTAAAATACTATTTTTAAGGGTCTCTTTTTCGCTTTCTGTTAAAAATTTATCATTTTCCAAATATTTTATAAAGTTTTTATTTGGGGCAGTGTGGTCAATAATCATTGAAATTACATTTGACCCAAAGTCTAGATTATCGTCTGTTAAATTATATTTATCTTTGTTATAGTTATAAGAAATTTCAAGGTCATATTTTGCTTCCAAACTAATTCCGTTGTTAAATAACGCATCAGAGTTTTTGCTTGGATTTAAAATAGATAATGTATAGTGATAACGATTTGTGTCACCAATTTTTACTTTTGATAGTCCAAATACATTTCCGATTGTAGAAATATAATATACTCTTTCACCATCTAATGTAAAATATAAAGGTTGTCTAGTAGAAGTGGTTCTAAAAATTTCTTTTCCATTTTGTCTTAAAATAATATTATTAATGTCGATGTTATAAATAAATTCACTTTCACTATCTTCAAATTCGAAACTTAATTTGTTAGTGTTTGTACTGCTTTTATTTTCTAAACTTTCATTATCGTCTTTTACATAAAATCCTTGCGGAGCTTTTGTGTCAACTTTAATTTTTAATTCAATAAAGTTTGAAGTTCTAATATTGTCAATAGAAATAACATTTTCGAAAATATTTTTTAAAGTGTTGTCATAAATAATTAGGGTATAGTCGCCTTTTGATAAAACATTATTATTAACAATATTATTTTGAGCATCAACTAAAACATAATTTAATTTTAAGTTTTCTTTGTCTTCGCTTGGTAAATTTTCATATTTATAAACAAAATCTTTATCATCAGAATTTTTCCATACAAAATTTAACATATTTGTGACAAGTTGTGAATTATTCAATAGATATTTATAAATTGTGCTTGCTGAAAGAGAGATATCATCAAAAGTTATATTAATATTATCACCAATAAGTTTTTCTGATCTGTTAGAGAAGAAACTAATTGCAGATTTACGATCTAAATAAATAGTTTGAGAAGTTTCAGTGTTGTTTTTATATTTTTTAGTTATAACATATTTTCCTTCTTTTGAAACATATTTACCATTTTGATATGTTGTAACAACAGGGTTTACAATATAATCACCGCTTGCAACTCCGTTATATGAAATACTGCCACTTTCGCTTCTTGATAAAATATCAAAAGATTCTTTGTTGCCAAAAACAATTTTACCATCAGCGTCTTCAATGAAAGGGTAGAAGTCAAGGGTTAAACTTTCAAGATCAAATTCGTCACCTTTATTGTTTTTTATAAAAGTGATATAAAGGTTTTCGCTATTTGTTGCACTACTATTGAAAACTCTTGAATATTCGTCATTTTTTCTTCCAAAAATCAAAATTCTATTTCTGTCGGTGTTAAGTTCAAATTGTTTGATTGTTTTACCGCTTTTTACATTAAAGATTATGTCAATTTCATTATCATCAGGAGAAACGTTTAAAATGTTTCCACTAACGATTTTTCCATAATTGTTAACAATTTCTTCTGAAATGCTATTTAATGATTTTCTTGAAATAGAAATTTCTTCATTTTTCCTTAAAATGCTTTGATTATAGAAGATGGTGTTGTCACTGTTTGAAATTGTGGGTTCAATATAACTTTCGCCAAAATATTTTTTAGAGAAGTATTCTCTTGCAAAATTAGCGTTATTTTGTGTTACTTTAAATTCTAGTGCTTTATTGTCACCAAAAATTAAAGAATAATTGTTTGAAACAAAACTCATATTATCAGATTTTTCGCTTAATGCATTTTCTGACAAGGAATTGCCATCAATAACAAGGTCTTTTTCGCCAGAAGCATTTTCTCCAATTTTAACAATGTCGTTTACTTCTAAAACAATATTTTCGGTGTTATCCAGCAAAACAAAGAATGTTTTTGTATTTCCAGCTAAATCTGAAATTGTAAATTTATATAATGCAGAAATTGAAAGTACTGCGTTAGAATTGTTTTTATCAATATAAATTCCATCAAAACTTGTTAGGTTGTTTAATGTTGTGTTTGAATAAGTTAAGTTGTTGTATAAATCTAAAAGTTGATAATTGTTAAATATATTAAGTTTTCCATCTGGTGTAAAACTATATTTTTGCTCTGAACTTACATTTTTTAACGCCACATAATCATATTTAACTTTTAAAGTGTTGTTTTTTACATCTTTATTTTTTGCAAAAACTGCAAAAGATTTATCAGTTTCTGTTTTTAAAAGGGAACTAGAATTTGAAAGTAAATTGTTATAGATATAATTATTTTCGTTGTCTTTTTCAATGCTTATAACATTAAATTCAATTTCTTTTGTGTCGATTGTAAATTGCTTTTCAATTGTAACTTCACTTGTTCCATAAGTTAGTTGAACAAGATATGTGCCGTCATTTGAGTGATCTAAATTTGCTAAAAATTCAACATAATTTTTATCTTTGTATGTTTTTACTTGATAGTTTTCAAAAATTTCGCCATTTTTAACAAATTTAATTTTGTTTGGTAAACTGAATGGGTTTTCACTTTCTTTTTTCCAAATTACAAAAACATCTGTATTTGTAAAGCCACTTGTGTTAATTAAACTTTCAGTTTCTAGGTTAGAAACAAAGTCGATTTTTGGGGTAGAGTTTTCAATGTTAAACATTATAACTTTATAGAAAGTTTGATTTGATAAACTTCCAATTTCAAATTTATAAGGAATAATTACAACATACAAGCCATTTTCTTCAAAACGCTTGCTGGTTGAAAAGTTTAATCCACCAATATTATAGTTATAATTTTTGTCTAATATGTAATATTTTGCTCCACTTAAATTTTCTGTTACATAACTGTTAATTTTTACAGGTGCTTGATTTGTTGTTGCAATAGTGCTAACTAAACTTGGATTATTTTTTAATTCAAGTGCGATATTTTCAATTGTAGGAACTCCGTTTGTTAAAAAAGAAGGAACATAACTAAAATCACTTTTAAAAGTGTTATTGAAAAGTGGTTTGTAATCTTGATTTAATCTTTTTATTTCAGCGTCTTGTTCAGAATAATTTTTATATAATGCTTCATATCCAAAATTATAAAGTGTTTGGCTATCAAGTCCTGAAACATTTTGAGTTTTTGAACTATCTAAAATTGTCAAATTTTCATTTTCTTTTATCGCTAGATTATATTGAATATGATATTCACCAATTCTGTTTAATTCGATTTTTGCTTTTCCGCTTGCATCAAGGGTTAAAGTTTTACTCTCGAAAATATTTTTGTTTGAAGAGTTTAATTTAACTTCGTTATTTTCATATAAAACTGTTAAATCAACAGAAGTTTCGTTGTAGGAATAGTTAATTGTAGGAATGAATTTATTTGGGTTAAAATAAACAACAGGGGAGTTTTCTAAACTTTTGTTGTAGTAATAAACTTCACTACCATCTTCTTTTTTTAAGAAGTTGTCAATTTTAAATTTATTATCATTTTTGAAATATTCGTTTTCATCAACTAAAAAGAAATCGGCACTTTTAGTTTCGCTAATAACATTATTTCCGTTTGTTGTGTAAGAATAGTTAAACGAAAAGTTTAAGTGAGCACTTTCGCTGTAATCAAAATCTTCGCCAATAGTCTTTAAACTTGTAAAGTCAAAAGCCATTATAAAGATACGATTTTCCGAACTGTCTGACACTTTTAATGGTTCAACTAAAATATTGCTCTGTTTGCCATTTGTTGAGACTATCAAACTTGCAGTTAGAAATCTGATTATAGAACTGTCTGTTGGCATTAAAGTTACAAGCACGGCTTGATTAGCGCTTGGATTTATAGAAACTGCCTCGCCACTTAAAATAGTTTGTGAATTGTTTACAATTTCATCATAGTTTGCAAATAATTCTTCTGCTGAATATTCGCCAAGTTTTTTTACATTCCCGTTATTTGTAATTTGGCTGTTTGTATATTCAACTTTCTTGATGTCAATAGTAATGCTTTCACTTGCGGCTTCTAGGTTTAAAATTTTGTTTGGTTTTACGCCCAGCCACGAAAAACCAGCAAGCAGTGCGCAAGCAAAAATTAATAAAAATGATAGTTTTTTAAATTTACCCATAATAACTCCTACTTAATATGAATATTTTAACATATTTTCATTTTTTAAATCAAACAAAAATGAATATATTATTTAAAAATAATTTATATATAATATATAAACTATTATTTGAAATTTTTTAATTTTTATTATTAAATGATTAAAAGTCAAAAGCAATAAAACTTTAAAGGAATTAAATTAAACTTTTAATAAAAAAGCAATGAAAACATAAATAACTATTAAATAAAATTATCAAATGAAATTATTCGAAATTATAAATATAAATAAAAAAGGAGTTAATGCATAAAAGCAAAACTCCTTTTAAAAATTTTTATTTTTATTTTTATTTTTATTTTTATTTTTATTTTTATTTTTTAAATTTTTTCATAAATTGAGCAAAATCATCGTCATCATCGTCATCGCTGTTTTTGAAAACTTTTTTATTTCTTTCTTCTATATCGTAATAAATTTTTTCTTTGTCAAGTGAATGACCTGGTTTATATTCTGCTGGTGGAGTAGTTTGGTCGTAATAAGGATTTTTGTAAGCAAAAGTAAATTTGCTTTTAACTGAAAATTCTCTAAACACATTAACAATAACTTCGCCTTCTGATAGGTGGTCAAGTGCTTCTGGTGAAATAAGTGGGGCAGAGATAACTTGTTCGCTTGTATTTGTTGATTTTTCACCTTTTCCGCCCGAACTTTTGCCTTCTGATGTGCTTGTTTGAATAAGTGTTTTATTACCGCAGTTTTTACTAAATTCTTCTTTTGTTTTAAGGTCTTTTGTCCCAATAAAAATTTGAATATTACAGTTATTTTTAATAGTTTGAGCGTCTTGTTCTCCGTATTTGCTTGTAAGTTGAGTATAATCTTGAACAATTAACATTAAGAACAATCTTCTGCTTCTTCCTGCTGTTATGAAAGGTTTAATTTTTTCAATTTTAGGAAGGTTACCAAATTCGTCCAAAATAAAGTAAACAGTTCTGTTAAGTTCCAAACTTGGTTTATTGCTTGTTGCTTTGTCAATTAAAATTTTGTAAAGTTGCGTAATATAAATGTTTGCAAGTGGATATCTTGTGTCTTTTTCGTCTGGGATAATTATAAATAAAGCACTAGGTCTGTCTGTAAATGTTGAAAAATTAATATCAGTTCCGCTTGTTAAATAACTAATTCCAAGGTCACTAAACAAGTTTAATGCGGTCGCAACGTGTCCCATATATCCTTTCATAGTGGTTGGAGCGTTGTTGATAACGCCATTAGCAAGGTCTACACATTCGCTTGATTTTGGACGACCTTTAAAATAGTTTTGAAGAGTTCTAACAGGTGCTTCTGGATCTTGGTCACGATACATACAAATTTTGTAAAGGTTGTAGAAAATAAATTTATCTTTTGTAAGTCCAAGTTCAGGATAAACGCTGTCTTCAAGCATAGCAAGTAAAGTGCCTCTGATAAAGTCTTGTGCGCCTTGTGCCCATTGTGGGTCGTTTCCAGAAGGTGGGCAAAGTTGAGCACAAATGTCTTGTATATCTTCAAATGCATCGCTTGTAAGTTTATCTTTTAAAGCCCTAATATCGTTGTTTAACGCTTCTTTTGTTGGGTAGGCAATTCCGCCAAACTCATACCATTCATTATAGTAGGTTGAGCCTTTAATTGTTTGAATCTTTGGAACTTGACTTGGAGATACATTTTTGTAAACCTTAACTTCACTTAATAAGTTGTTTGCTCTTTGATAGTTGTCATAAGCACGGTCTAATGGATTCCACCTGTCTGATGAACTAGGTTCACGAAGATCAACGACCTTAACATCATATCCAGATTTTTCAAGTTTAACTTTGTTTTTTAAATATAATTCGCCTTTTGGGTCCGAAATAACCATGCTAGGTTTGGCGGCTGTTTCGCTTAAAATTTGAATTGTAGGCACAACAAAACCTTGTGTTTTACCACTGCCAGTTGTTCCGATAACTAAAGTGTGAATAGGTTTATACATATTAATTAAAAGGTCTTTATTTTTTAATTCCGCCCTAATAACAATACCTTCGTTGTCGCATTTATATAAGTCTTTCCACAAATAAAACTTAAACTTTTTGTCTGTTTTAAGTTCTTGTTCGCTAACAAATCTTGAATTAAAATATTGTTCGTCAGCTTTACCTTCTTTGTTTTTAATTTTGGTTTTTTCGTTTGAAGGGCTAGATGTCATAAGTTTAGACAATTCCATAACGAATCCCGAAAGAAGCCCTACGCCCGCAAACACAAGAGATACAGGAGCGGCAAGCATATTCACAGAAAATTCTCTCGGAGAGGCGGTGATGTAAGTTAGGGCAATTCCTAAAACATAGCCAATAATTGTGTAAATAAATAATTTTGTTATTGA
This sequence comes from Christensenella sp. UBA7868, assembly GCA_002501285.1. Classification (GTDB taxonomy): domain Bacteria; phylum Bacillota; class Clostridia; order Christensenellales; family UBA1242; genus UBA7868. The sequence goes on from DLSG01000095.1 coordinate 10,191, forward strand.
AAATTTCTTTTTGTCTTTCATATTTTCTCCAATTAAAATTTGTATATTTTAAGTTTTTCTTGTTAAACTATAAATAGTTATAATTATAATAACAAAACCAAAAAAAAATAGCAAATAAATAAATAATCTTTAACAATTTTTATTAAACTAATATTAAACTTAAAAAATACATCGCAAAAAATAAAAAAAATTTTGAAAAAATAAAAAAAATGTTAATTTTTGTTTGATTTATGCAAAAACTTGTGCTAAAATCATTGTATAAAAAAAGTTGGTGCGATAAGCCAACTAAAATAATTTAACTTTATTGGGGGATTTATGAAGAATTTTTTATTTAGGTTGGCAACATTAGGCGCTACATATCCTGAAGAATGGCAATGGGTTGGAAATATCGTTGATTTCTTAAAAACAGTACTTCCTTATGTTTTGATTGTAGTAGCAACAGCAGGCACTATTTATGCAGTTGTTCTAGGCGTTAAAATGGCAAGAGCAGAAGATGCAGGTGCAAGAGAAGAAGCAAAAAAGAGAATTATCAACTTTATTATTGCATTAGCAGTTACAGTTGTATTAATTTTATTATTGAACTTGTTTGTTGAATACTTACCAAAATGGTTAGGTATCACAGTTCCAGAAGGATCAGTTACTGGCGGTTCAGGATTAATTGGCTTATTAAAATAATCATTAAAAATAAAAACGGCATTTGCCGTTTTTTTTATGTAAAAAATTATTAACTAAAAATTAAGTTTATTATGGCAAACTTAAAAACAAATTCATATAGAAATATATGGATTTTTTTAATGATATAATTTTAAATACAGAAAATTTAAAAAATAATTTAAAAGTGATAAAAAAGCAAGCGGGAAATAAAAAAATATGTGCAATGGTTAAAGCAAACGCTTATGGACACGACTTAAAATTTACTGTTTTAAATTTAAAAAATGATGTGGATTTTTTTGGTGTGGCAAATTCGGTTGAAGCACTAGAAGTTAGAAAGTATGCTCAAAAAAATAAAATATTAGTTTGTGGAAAAGTTGACAAAGAAAAAATTATTGAACTTGTTGAAAACAATATCAGTCTAACAATTTACTCTCTTAAAAGTTTGCTAGAAATAATTTATGCTGTCAAAAATTTTAATAAAATAAATAAAATCAAACAAGATAAAGAATTAGATGAAAAAACAAATAATAATCCAATATTTACAGTTAATCAAAAGTCAATAAAAGCAAAAGTTCATATAAAATTAAATACGGGAATGAATAGGCTTGGATTTAAAACAATTGGTGGTTTTTTAAAAGCACTTGAAATTATTGAAAAATATAAAAGGGTTGTTACCCTTGAAGGTGTTTATTCTCATTTGTTTAATTGTGATAATATCGGGCTTGTTCACACGCAATACAACAGATTTTTAAAATTTTTAAATTGTATAAATATTTATAATGACAAATTGATGCTAGAACACAAAAGTATAGATAAAGATGTTAAAATTATCGGAAATAAAAAATATAAGTTATTGAATAAGTATGCAAAAAATAATAACGAAGAAATTGTTCAAAACGCAAAACATTGTGAAAAAAAATTAATAGATTTTAAAAATTTAATCATTCACATAGAAAACTCTGGTGGATTATTCAATAATGCTGATTATCTTAATGTGTGTAATATGGCAAGAATCGGGATTGCACTTTTCGGGCTAGAAATTAAAGGTTATGGTCTTAAACCCGTAATGAGCGTCAAAAGCAAAATAGTTGCTATTCAAAAAGTAAAACAAGAAGATTATTGTGGTTATGGAAAAGTGGTTTTAGATTTTGATGGCACTGTTGCAGTGGTTCCAATTGGGTATGCTGATGGCATTATAAGAGGTTATAAAGATTATTTTGTAACAATAAATAAAAAGCCTTGCAAAATTTTGAATGTTTGTATGGATTCAATAATAATTGATGTTACAAATTTGCCTATTAAAATAGGTGACGAAGTTACCATTATTTCAAACAATAATTTAAGTGTAAACAGTGCTAATAAAATTGCAAAACATCTAGGAACAATCAGTTATGAAGTTGTTACCAATATTAATCATACAAGATTTAATACTATTATCAATTAATAGTATTTTTTATGGTAATAAGTATAAATTATTAAAATTTTATTAAAAATCGCTTAATTTTAGTGAAAAAATAAAGATTTTAACTTAATTTTTATCAATTTTTAATAAATTTTAAATAATATATGTTATAATTTATATATGAGAATTATCGCAGGTAAATATAAATATAAAAAATTAAATGAATTTAATGTGGCAACAACTAGACCTACATCAGACAAAGTTAAAGAAGCGGAATTTGATATGATAAGATATTTTGATGATGCTGTTTGTTTAGATCTTTTTGCTGGTACTGGTGCACTAGGAATTGAAGCATTAAGCAGGGGAGCAAAGAAGTGCTATTTTGTTGAAGAGAACTTAAATATTTATAAAATATTAGTTAAAAATTTTAAAGAAATAAATGCAAGTTCTGATGAGATAAATGCGTTAAGATGTGACTTTTTAAAANNAGCGTTAAAAGGTTACAAAAATAAAGAGTTAAAGTTTGACATAATTTTTATTGACCCACCTTATAAAACTAATCTTGCCGAGCGTGCAATTTATTTTATTTTAAACAATAATCTTTTAAGCGAAAATGGAATAATTTGCTGGGAACACGATGAAAGCAAACTTGACGCTATTTTAGAGTTTAACATTTTGAAGCATAAAAGATATGGAAACACATATATAACCATAATTGATAATTATGCAAAATAAAGCATAAAAATACAAAAAGATAATACTGAAATGATTACATTGTGTTTTATATGCAAACAAGAATAAAATTTAAAAAAAATAATAAATATTCAAATTTATGAATAAATATGAAAGTTGGATTTGTGACAAATTTAAAAAATAATTTTAAACACTATTAATTTATAGTGTTTTTTATTAAAGAAAAATATTATAATTAAAATTTTTATTCTTTTAAGAACTTGATTTTTTTAATATATTTTATTAAAATTGATTTATGCAAAATGTTGTTGAAATAGATATAAAAAGCGAAGGGCAAACCGTGAGTTTGGCACTCGGCGAGTTTTTGATTGAGGTTGAAAGGTTAAAATTTTTAAATCAAAGAGTTTTAATTAAAGTAATTACTGGTTATGGCAGTCACGGCAAAGGTGGAGAAATAAAAAAAGAATTATCTAAACTGCTATATAAATTAAAAAAAGAAGAAAAAATTTATAAAGTGTTTAAAACAGCTAGAGATAAAGGTGTTTTTACTAATGAAAGAATGGTCTTATTTGATGTAAATCCACTTTCTAATAGTAAAAAGATTCATATTATTCCATATTCTTCTATTTCTAGTGGCGCTATTTTGTTTAAAAGAANNCCAGATCTTATTCTTGACACGGAAGTTTCATCTTATAACAGCGGGGTAACATTAGTGGTTGTTTAGTTTAGTTTAATTTAATTTTCCTAAATTTATAAATTTCTTATTTTTCTTTTTTGCAAGTTCTAAAAATTTATTTGCATTATGAATGTAATCAATATAAAAAATTATAAAAGAAGAATTATTAATCATCCATTTATTTCTGGAACTAATAGCAAATTTGGGCGGAACAAATTCATTATCTGGATAAACAAAATTTATTTTATTGCTATAATTTTTATTCTCTGATGTATTATATTTATTGTGTGGAAAATATGAAAGAACTACATAAATTTCAATATTGAATAGTGTTTTTAAATCTTCTAATATTGTNNGCTATCAAAAATACCATTGTTGCCTAAATAAAATTTGTTTATATTTTTATTTTCTATAACTTCTATTATAGCGTTTTTTAATTTTTTTTCGTCTAGAAACGGATTATTGTTCCCTAAAAGACAACAAAACTTATCCATAATATTAATTCTCCATTATTCGCATACATTATTTTATATCTATTTTAATATAAATTTTAAATTAAATCAACAAAAATAGCGTGTTTAAACACGCTATTTTTGTAAATTCTTTTTGTTAATATCGTTATTGAAGAGGTAAATTATGAAAACATCAAAAGCGGTAGCATTAAGAATATCTAACTTATTAGTAAAGAACAAAATGACACAATACTCATTATGTAAAAAAATTGCTATTAACGAAGCAACATTAAGATCTATAATAAATGAAAGATACAAAACTGTAAAATTAGATACAATTATTTTAATTTGTGATGCTTTTGGTATAACATTTCAAGAATTTTTTAATGATGAATTATTTAACCGCGATAATTTAGATGTTGATTAATGGTGATTTATTAAAAAAGTTATAAAGTTTATTATAACTAAATATTACGGAAATTTTTATTACGGAAAATTTTTTAAAATATACTAAAAACTATTGACAAAACAAGAAAAAGGACTTATAATTAAAGCGTTAAAAATAATTGTTGCCAAAGACAGTAAGTGCGAAAGCGTAAATCTATATGATGCTTACCGAGGAAGAAACTAGGTTTTGATTTTCAAACCTGTGTCTTTGGGCGCAGGTTTTTTTAATAATTTATTAGGGGGAAAGTTATGAACGAGAATTTACAAAACAAAGCAAATGTTGTCGCTGAAATTAAAGATAAACTTTCAAAAGCAAAAAGCGTTGTTTTTGTAGACTATAAAGGAATTAGCGTTACTGATGACACTAAAATGAGAAGTGAATTCAGAAATAACAATAGTGACTATAAAGTTTATAAAAATCGTTTAGTTCTACGTGCGTTGAACGAACTTGGCTTTACTGGGTTTGATAGTTATCTAGAAGGCACAACAAGTTTTGCGTTTGGTTATGAAGATGAAGTTTGTGCTCCAAAAGTTGTTGCAAACACTATGAAAACAAACAAAAACTTAAAAATCAAATGCGGAATTATCAATGGTAAATTTGCTGATGAAAAAGAAATGGAAAAGTTAGGAAATCTACCAAACAAGGAAACTTTAATAGCACAATTACTATGTGTATTAAATGGTCCTGCAAGAAATTTGGCTTGCACTTTAAAAGCTATTGCTGAAAAAGAATAGTAAAAAATTAAAATTTAAGGAGAAATTAAAAATGGAATTAAAAGATTTAGTTGAAGAAATCAAAAAATTAAGCTTAGTTCAAGTAAGCGATTTAGTAAAAATGTTAGAAGAAGAATTTGGCGTTAGTGCTGCTGCTGCAACTGTTGTTGCTGGTCCTGCTGCTCCTGCTGCTGAAGAAAAATCAGAATTTAATGTAGTTATCACTGCTGTTGACGCTGCTAAAAAAATTGCAGCTATTAAAGCCGTTCGTGAAATTACTGGTCTTGGCCTTGGCGAAGCAAAAGCTATGGTAGAAACTCTTCCTGCAACTGTTAAAGAAAACGTTGCTAAAGCTAGCGCTGAAGAATTAAAAGCTACACTTGCTGAAGCTGGTTGTACAGTTGAATTAAAATAATTAACAAACCTAATAAATAAAAAACTCACCAATTGGTGGGTTTTTTTAATTAATAAAAGTGGTATTTTAAAAATGGTTGCATAAAATGTTAGAATATATTATAATATTTTATATGGAAAATGAAACTTTTTTAACAGAAGAAATGTACAAAAAATTTATAAGAAATCAAACAAAAGTTAGCACAATTATTATAAGAGTTGGTTATATAATTATGTTTGTGTTTGGGCTAATAAATATTTTGGAGATAATTTTAAAACTAGGAGTTGTAGATTGGCATTTTACAGTCTATTGCTTGTTTCTTGGCGTGTTGTTTATGCTTTATGACATATTTTTGGTGCCTTTAAATCTTAAATTGTCTAAATCTAAAAACATTATCGGTTGTAATTATCACTTTGTGTTTAACGAAGATGCTTTTGAACTTACTGTAAAAAAAGACGGAAATTTGATTTCTCAAAGCAAAGCTAGTTATGATTTAATTTATAAAGTTATCTTTTTAGGAGATTATATTTTTATTTATCTAAACCATGTTACGGCTTATATTGTTGATAAAAATGGCTTTAAATCTGACGAGGATAGGCTTGGAGCGGTAAATATTTTAATGAAATATGCTAATAATAAGCAAACACAAAAGAAATTTTAAGAACTTAAAATTTTAGTAATATCATTAAAAATAACAAAAATTGTGTTAAAATGTGATTTTAAAATATTAAAAAAGGAGTTTTACTGTAAAGTATAACTCCTTTTATTTTATAAATATTAAAACTAAAAATTTTAAATAATTTTATTATAAACTAAAACTTCATACACATTTCCAGAAAGTGCGTGAAAATTATCTTTTTTTTGTTCTCCATAATTTTTAATACTGCCATCTCTAAATCTTTCCATAAAATTTTTAACTATCTTGCCATCTTTTTCAACAAGTGTGTAAGTAAATAAACGGACATCTCCTGGTTTAACGGCAATAGAAACAAATTCTGAATCGCCAACCCTATTTACAAATTTGGGATTGTATAAAACACATAAAATTAAGTAATCAGTGGAAGTGTCATCATATTCATATATGTCAACTGGGGGATGAATCATTTTTATTTTAGAACCTTCCATAATTCGAAGAGATAACCCTTCATAGCATATACTAATTTTTTTATGGTCTTGATTTATTAAATTAAAAAATTCATCTTCGTATTTGTCAAAGTAGGTAAAAAAGTTTTTGATTATCAGTTGTTTATAAGTCATATTTTGACCCCCATAATTTTATTTTGGTAATTTTTATATTTAAAAAGGCTTTGTTATTTCTAATTAGCGTTATATAAATTTTTATATTTAAAACAAAATTTTAAAGGCTTTTTAAAACAATATTAACATCTTTCATGTCAACTTTGCCAGCATAATTTGCTTTAAAGTATTTCATAACATTAGGTACACTTTTGTCGTCTAACCCTAAAATAATTTCTTTAATTTTATCTTGACTTAACATTTCAGGCAAAAAGTTTGCTAAAACTTGTTTTTGTTTTTCAATATTTTCTGCTTCTTGTGTGTTGTTTACTTTTTCATAATTTTCTTTTTCTTCACATAGTTCTTTAATTGTTTTTTGAATAATTTGAACACAATCAGTATCTTGTAAGATTTCGCCTTTGCTTCGTTTGTCAATTTCAGCAAGTTTTAACTTGTTTTTTACTATGCTTAAAATGGTTTTTGCACTTTCATTTCGTGCTTTTAAAGCCTCAATATTTGCTTTATTAATGTCATCAATTATCATTTTTTGTTTCTCCTTCTTCATTATTATTTAATATTTCTAACACATAATTTTCAAAAGCATCGTCACTTTCATTTATAAGGTTATGTCTTTTGTTGTCAAAAATGTGAAAGTGCGAATTTAATCCTAGGTGTGAAAATTTCTGTGAAAGTTTTTTTGTTTTTATTCCAAAATTTGTTAAAACATCAAATTCGCCACTTAAAATATAAAAAGTTTTATTATTTGAAATTTTGCTTAAATTTTTTCTTAAAAAAGTTTGAATGTTGCCCTTATAGATGCTGTTTAAAATGTTTGCTGATAAATTGAAATTACAAAATTTGTCATTTCTAATTTTTTGGACATAAGCCTTATTTGTGCTTTCAAACGCACCATCTTCAAATTTTTTGCCTTGATTTTTAACTAACGCTTTGTTAAGCCATTTAATTTCCGAATTTTTGTTAAAAAATACAAGTGTTAGCCTTGTTATGCAAAGAAGAGTGTAGTTTTTTATGTTTAGTGGCTCGAAATTTGTTCCAATTAAAAAATTTGTGGAAGGGAAGTCAATAAACTGCATACTACGAGTTAAAATAACCGAACCCGTTCCTAACGCAATGTTAATGATTGGGAGTTCATATTTTCGAGAAAGGTATCTGTTCAAATAAACTAAATCACGCACACAATCATTAAAAAAATTGCCAGAGTATGTGCCAAATGGGTCTTTCGCACTGCTTTTATGAGCCCTTAAATCATAAGTAAAAACATTATAACCTTGATCGCAAAGTCTTTGAGCAAAATCTTCGTATAATCCAGAATATTCTTTAATATCTGTTGTAATAATTATTTCGCCTTTTGGATTATCACAAACAAATTCTTTTGCATACAAAAGTTCACCATCAAAACTTTTTATATATTTTTCGTCTTGCATAATTAAATTATATCACAAATTTTTAAACTATAATAATAAAAACAAAACTTTTGCCAAATTTTCACAAAAAATTATTACATATATACAAAAATTTTGAAGAAAATAAATATATGAAAAAGATTTTTGTGTGTATGTTGATAAGTTTTTTAGTTTTATTTAGCGGTTGTTTTAATCAAAATTCAAGCGGAGTTGTTTCTCGTGAAGAAATGAAGCCTAGACTTATTGAAAGCACAAATTATAACAGTGTTACTGAAATTGTTAAAAATGTTAATCCTGCAGTTGTTGGAATTTACAGCGAAACCATAAATTCGGCATCTATCGGCACGGGTGTTGCGATAAGCGAAGGCGGATATGTTTTAACAAATTCTCATGTAGTTACAAATAAAAACGTGACTTTATACCTAGCAAGCGGTGACACAACACAAGCAAGTCTTGTATATCGTGATAGTGGGCTAGATTTGGCGGTTATTAAGGCGGAAATTGATTTACCATATCTTGAAGTTGCCTCTGCGGGCGATTACTCGTCAGGTGAAGATGTTTTGGCAATTGGAACTCCGCTTGCTCTTCAATTTAAGCATACGGTCACAAAAGGTATAATTTCGGCAACAAATAGAACTATCAAGGTTGATAGTTCGGCGGGTGCTACGCTTTATAACCTTATTCAGCATGATGCTCCAATAAATCCAGGAAATTCGGGTGGGCCTTTAATTAACCTTAAAGGTCAAGTTATTGGTATAAACACAGTAAAAGTTGAAGATGCGGAAGGGCTTGGTTTTGCTATTCCAACCGATACAATAACCCCAATTTTTAAAAAATTGAACGCAAGTGGAGAATATAAGCCAGTTGTTTTAGGAATGAGTGGTTATGACGCAAGTGTGTTTAGTGGAAATAGATTTGATAAAGGCGTGTATATTTTTGACGTTAAGGCGGGTGGAGTTTTAGATAAAATAGGACTAAAAAAAGGCGATGTCATAACTCAAATAGATGACATCGAAATTGAAAATATGTTAACGCTTCGAAAAACGCTTTATTCCCTAGATGAAGGACAGGAAATAACACTTCATTTTGTTAAAGATAATTTTGAAAATCAGGTAAAAATAAAAGTTTAATTATTTTAAGCCAACAAGATTATCTATGCTAACATTAAAATATTGAGCATATTTTATAAGAGTTAATAGGTCTGGTAAATTTTGACCTGCTTCAAGCCTAACAATAGAGGATTGAGCGAGATTTAATTCTTTTGCTAATTTGTTTTTTGATAGATTTTTTGATAATCTTAAATCTTGAATATATTCACTAAAATATTTTAAAATTGCTTCTTCCATATAAATATATTATCTACAAATAGATAAAAAGGTTTAATATACAAATAGATAACTAGGTTTTTCTAAATTTATAGTTAAAATTAAAACGTAAGTAGCAAAAATAATTTAAAATTTATGCCATTTTTAATAACTTGATTGATAGAAATTAAAAATAAAAAATGTATTTTTTAATAAAAGGTGGAGATTTTAAAAAAAAATTCCACTTTTTTTCAAAATTCTTGACAAAATTTTAAAATGGGGCTAATATAATGTGATATGAAATTTTTTGAAGGAGTTTGGGAAGCATTTAAAGATGCATCAATAGATTGTTTAAAACTGTTGCCAGTTTTATTTTTGGTGTATCTATTAGTTGAATATCTTACTCACAAAAAAGAAGAAAAATTCGTTAAACTTCTTGGCGAAAAACCTAAAACGGGTGTTTTACTTGGGGCATTATTAGGTTGTATTCCACAATGTGGTTTTTCAACGGTTATGAGTGATATGTTCAACCACAAAATGATAGGAATAGGAACTTTAATTGCAGTTTTTGTTGCAACAAGTGATGAAGCAATTCCTATAATGCTTGAAAATCCAAACAGAGTTTTAGATATTTTAATTTTGATTGGTATTAAATTTGTTTTAGCGTTATTTTGGGGATATTTGTTCTATTTTATCTATTCGCTAATCAGTAAGGCGGAGCATAAAAAGAAAAATTTGGCACTAGCGGGCGCACAGCAAAACACTGAAGAATATTTACATAATCACGAATGTTTAATTGATGAAAAACATATTCATCATCATGAACATGATAAAGATAATCACAAACCTTGCGATTGTTGTTCGGATAATTTGTTTTTATGTGCATTAAAACATTGTTTAACAATTGCACTTCTTGTGTTTATTGCAAATTTTGTTATAAATTTAATCTTCGTCTTTGTGGGAGAGCAAGTTTTAATAGATGCATTGATGGTTTCTCCAATTCTGCAAATTATTATAAGTCCGCTTATTGGTTTAATCCCAAATTGCGTTTCAAGCGTGGTTTTAATAGAACTTTATTTGAATGGTGCATTGATTTTCCCAGCGCTAGTTGGTGGACTATCCGCAGGCAGTGGTGTAGGACTTATTATTTTGTTTAAAAACAAAAAAAATATAAAACAGAATTTGCTAATTTTAGGATCGCTTTATTTAATTGGTGTTACTACTGGATTATTACTTTCAATTTTCTTTTAATTTATAAAAGATTTGAAAAGTTAAAAAAGTTTAAAAACAGTATTTTAAAATGCTGTTTTTTTGTTAAAAATTTTTTTAAAATTTAGGGCTTTTTATGGTAAAACATATTGCAATATAAAAAATTATTTGTTATAATAATTTTATAAATGAGGTTTTTATGGACGAACAAAAAACTATTAACGAAGAAAATATTTTTTATTTAGAAGCCAAAGATAATCTAGACAAATTTATTTTGCGTGAATTTCCAGATTTTTCAAAAAAATTGCAAAATCACCTTGTAAATTTTATTCCGTCTATGGGAAATTATGAAGAAGAAGGTGTAAAATATCGCCCAGTACTTTTATTTACAAATGATATTAACACAATTGTAAAAGCGGTTCCAGACGCATATAAAGTTGCAATGTTTAATGATGAAAGCGAAGCGTTGTTTTCACAAAGAATGAAAAGTTTAAGTGTGTTTTGTAAGAATGATTGGTGTATTTACATTCAGCAAAAAGAAAATATGTTTCAATATGGAATAATTAAGTCCACAAATTCAATTAAAGAACGTAATTTTCAAGCACTTGTGGGTTTAAGCGAAACACTTAAAGAAAAGGCTAAATTATATTCATTTTTTGTTTATGCCCTTAATAGTTACACAATTAGGTTAAAAAGTAAAAGTGGGAATAAATTAAATATTAATTTTTCGCTTGAAACAAAAAAAATAACAAGTTGGACAGAAGAAATTTCCGAATTTGTTGATGCTAGTTTTTCAAAGTTAAGGACAACAAAAAAGAAACTTGGTGAAGTTAAAACAATGTATTACAACATTTTTGATAGGGCGCTAAAAAATATAACAGGTGCAATATGTGTTGTAGTTGATAAAGATTATGTTGATAAAGGTTTTTTAAGCGATGGTATTTGGCTTGATGAGCCTATTGAATTTAGTAAGTTGTTTTTGCAAACAAAAAGTTTCAACGAGCAAAAGTTGTTAGCGGTTAGTGATTTATTTATATCTATGCTAAATTATGATGGTATTACAGTAATCGATAATTTGGGCAGAATTAGGGCGTATAATTGTTTTGTTGAAACTTCTATGAACAACGAGAAAAACTTGCTTGGTGGGGCAAGAAAAAGGGCAGCATACACAATTATTAAAACAAAAATTAAAAAAATTGTAGGGGTATATTTTCAATCTCATGAAGGTGAAATGTTTTATATCCCTGTAAGAAAAAACAAAGGTAAAATTTAGTATGAAAAGTTATAAACAATGTCAATTTAATATTTCAAACGAAGAATTATCAAGATTAAATCAAATTTGTGCAAGATATAGCCTACGTCAAGCACAGGCAATTGTAAAATGTGTAAATAGTTATATAAATGGCGAATTAGAAGAAAAATTATATAGTGATGTTCAAGTTGATGGTTGGTCTAAAAAAATAATTAATATTGAAGAGTCAACTTACAACACTTTTATGCAAGAAGCCGATTTTAGATGTCGAACTCTAATTTCTTTAATTAGATATTCAATCAATGCTTTTTATGAACATGATTTCATGTTGTAATAAGTTTAAAAGTTTATAAATAAAAAGTGATTAATAAACATAAAAAAATAGCCCTTTGGGCTATTTTTAATGACAAAAAATTTTAAATTTGTTATAATTAAATATGAAAATTTTTGGTGAAAGATTAAAGGAACTAAGAAAAGAAAAAGGATTGTCACAAAAAGAAGTGGCAGATTATTTAAATATTTCTTCAATAACTTTGCTTCATTATGAAAAAAATCAACGCGAACCATCTTTTGATTTGCTTGTAGAGATTTCAAAATATTTTGGTGTATCTATTGATTATTTATTTGGTTTAACAAATTAAAAATAGCCCTTTTGGGCTATTTTTTTTAATAATTTACACTGGATAAATAGGTAAGTCGAAGAATCCTGGGCAAACATCATTTGTGCTGTAATCTTGACAAGGTGGAATAGGGCAGTAGCCATAACTTGGAACTAAAATATTTGTATTTACAATTACACGCAAAATAATTTGAATACAAGCATCGCAACTGAAAGTATTATCACCAAGGTATGTAGCGTCAGCAATTGCAAGCCCTGCAAAAACATCAATTGTAAAAGGTACTACCGAAGGTTGTGGTACAAATAAAATAACATCTTGATTGAAAGATAAAATTGTTGTTCCGCTGCCTTCTTTTCCTGTTGAATCTGTAAAGTTTACAATAATTGGTACATTAACAGTTCCTGTTACTCTTGCAAAATTTGGTCTGTCAGGGAAACGGTCTATAACAAGGTCTGAAAAATAAGCATCACCATTTGTTTGAGCACTGACAAAAGTGTAAGGTTCAGTTAAATCTTGTGGGGTGATATTTGTTAAAGTAAATGTCAAACCTGTTTCTGAAATTTGTTTTCTACAACTATCAAAAACTTTGTTTGTTTGAATACAAACTCTTTCGCATAGTCCACTTAATGGATTTCCAGTTATAGGTCCAGGA
>DLSG01000095.1:23432-23584 GCA_002501285.1 Christensenella sp. UBA7868
ATTTTTTTAATTCAAAATAAAAATTTAAGTTTTTTTTCTTTATAAAATTTTATGAAATTTAGTAAAAAAAAGACTTAAAATCAAAGTTTTTAAAATAATTTAATACAATATTTGTTTAAAATCAAAAATATAGAAAGCAAAATAAGATATAT
>DLSG01000069.1:0-3777 GCA_002501285.1 Christensenella sp. UBA7868
TTTTACACTGATGACGAGTTGAATGCTTTTACTTCTCAAATAGAAGGAAAAAACTATTCTCAACAAAGATATAAAGGTCTTGGAGAAATGAGTGCGGAACAACTTTGGGAAACAACAATGAGCCCAGAACATAGAACATTACAAAAAGTTGAAATGCAAGACGCCGTTGAAGCCGACAGAATTTTCACAACACTTATGGGTGAGGAACCAGAATTAAGGCGTGCGTTCATTGAAGAAAATAATAATCTTGTTGCGGACAGCGATTTGGATATTTAGGAGTGAGTAATGAAGAAAATTGATTATAGTGAAGAACTACTTAAAATAGATGACAAAACAAAAATTGAAAATATAGAAATAAAAGACACTTTAAAAGTATCTTTTATGCAATATGCAAAAGCGGTCAACATTTCTCGTGCGATTCCTGATGTTCGAGATGGATTAAAACCTGTTCAAAGAAGAATTGTTTACGCGATGGGAGAAATGGGGCTTACAAGCGATAAACCAACAAGAAAATGTGCTAAAATCGTTGGTGAAGTTTTAGGTAAATATCACCCACACGGAGATAGTTCAGTTTATGATGCGTTAGTAAGACTAGCACAAGATTTTACAATTAACGAACCATTAGTTTTTGGTCAAGGAAACTTTGGTTCGGTTGACGGCGACTCTGCCGCTGCTTATCGTTATACAGAAGCGAAATTAAGCAAAGTTGCTTCTGAAATGTTAAGAGATATAGATAAAGATACTGTTGATTTTAAAGACAACTTTGATGCCGAAGAAAAAGAACCCGTAGTACTTCCAAGCAGATTTCCAAATATCTTGGTAAACGGAAGTGATGGTATCGCTGTTGGTATGGCAACAAACATTCCGCCACACAACTTGAATGAAGTTATTGATGGTGTTATTGCTTTGATTGATGATCCAGAAATAACAATTGATGACTTAATGACCTATATTCCTGCGCCAGATTATCCAACAAAAGGTTTAATTATGGGCACAACCGCTTTAAGACATGCCTATAAAACTGGTAGGGGCGGAATAATTTTAAGGTCTAGAACTGAAATTGAAGAATATACAAACGGGAAAAGCAGAATTATAGTAACAGAACTTCCTTATCAAGTAAATAAGGCAAGACTTATTGAAACTATTGCTGGGCTTGTTAATGACAAAAGGATTGAAGGAATTAGCAATCTAAACGATGAAAGTGACCGTAATGGTATGAGAATTGTAATTGATATTAAAAAAGATTATAATCCACAAGTAATCTTAAATTTCTTGTTTAAACACACTCAACTTCAAGTTTCAAACGGAATTATATTCCTAGCAATTGTAGATGGCGCTCCAAAAATTTGTAATTTGAAAGAAATATTGCATTATTATGTAGAGCATCAAAAAGAAGTAATTGTTAGAAGAACTCGTTATGATAAACAACGAGCAGAAGAAAGGGCACATATTTTGGAAGGCTTGGTTATAGCTCTTGCTGATATTGACGAAGTTATAAAATTAATTAAAGAATCAAGCGATAAAGTTGAAGCAAGCATAAAACTTCAAGAAAATTATGGCTTAACAGAAATTCAAGCACAAGCAATTTTGGATATGCGTCTTCAAAGATTAACCGGGCTTGAAGTTCAAAAAATTAAAGAAGAACTTGAAAGTTTAAAAATTGCTATTGCAGATTATATTGACATATTATCTCACGAAGAAAGAGTTTTAAATATTATTAAAACCGAACTTACAGAAATAAAAGAAAAATATGGAAATCCAAGAAAAACCGAAATCACTCTTGATTATTCGGATATTGATATTGCCGATTTAATTGAAAAAGAAGATGTTGTAATTTCTTTAACTCATCAAGGCTATATTAAGCGTATTCCAACCAATGAATATAGAAGTCAAAATCGTGGCGGAAGAGGCGTTACTGGACATAAAACAAAAGAAGAAGATTATGTTGAAAACATTTTCACATCATCAACTCATGACGACGTAATGTTCTTTACAAACCTAGGAAGAGTATATCGAATTAAGGCTTATGAAATTCCAGAAGCAGGCAAAACCGCAAAAGGTAGAGCAATGATAAATCTTCTTCAATTGTCAAGCGGAGAACGCGTTACTGCAACAATTCCAGTTAAAGGAAACAAAGAAGTTGGAACCTTGATTATGGCAACAAAACAAGGCCTAATTAAACGAACAAATGTAAGCGAATTTGAAAGTATCCGAAAAGTTGGAAAAATCGCAATCAAATTAAATGATAATGACGAATTAATCAATGTTCAATACAGTGAAGGCAATAGTGATGTACTTTGTGCTTCAAATCATGGAAAATGTATTAGATTTAACGAAAATGATGTTCGTGAAATGGGAAGAACAGCACAAGGTGTTAAATGTATGAATTTAACTTCTGATGATTATATCGTAGATATGATTGTATTAAAAGAAGGTTATGATATTTTAACAATTTCGACACTAGGCTATGGAAAACGTTCAAGCCAAGAAGATTATCGTCAACAAGGAAGAAACGGAAAAGGTGTTTATGCTGGAATATTTAACGAAAAAACAGGAAATCTTGTAAACTTGAAACAAGTGAAAGATGACGAAGATGTTATTTTAGTAACCGACCATGGAACATTAATCCGTATCCATGCCGATAAGATTTCAAAAATTGGAAGAACAACACAAGGTGTTAGAGTTATGAAACTTGCTGGCGAAGAAAAAATTGTGTCTATCGCAACTGCCGAGCGTGAAGAAGACGAAGATTTAGACGGCGAAAATCTTGAAAATAATCAGAATGTTGAAAACCCAGAAGTAGAAACAAATTTAGAAAATACTGAAAACTTAACTCAAACAGATACAAATTTAAGCGAAACTACAACTCAAAATAATGAAACTCAAAATAATGAAAATGAAGGAGAATAATTATGAAAAAAATAGTTTTACCAATAGTGTCAATGATTTCAATTTTAGGAATTTATAACGCCATAGTTTTTGCCTTTTGCAAAAACTTAAACAGCAATTTTTGGTGTGGATATGCATTTATTACTTTCGCAGCATTAATTGTTCTTGCAAGTTTTATTTTATCTGCTTTCAAAGATAATAAAGCAATGCCATCAGGGCTTCCTATCACAACATTAAGTGTTTACTATTTTGTGTTTGAATTAGCACTTGGCAGTTTATTAATGTATTTTAACATTAATTTTGCAATAGTTTTTGTGCCACAACTTGTATGCTTATTAATTTTTATGCCAGTGTATGCACTAGGTTTATCAAAACTTGGAAAGCAACAACCAAACAAAGAAAGTAAGCCACAAGAAAATGAAGATAATAAATAAAAGTAAAATATTTATTATATTTAAAATATTTTTAAGAAATTTGTCGAAAAATAAAAAATTTTAAAACCCGCAATTTTAATTGCGGGTTTTTTGTCATACTATTTGACAAAAACATATATTTTTTGTCATACTATTTGACAAAAACATATATTTTTTGTAATAATATTTGCATGAAAGATAAAGCAGAATATAAAAAAGTAGTTATAATTACTGGTGCTTCAAGCGGAATTGGACTTGAAACAGCAATGCTTTTTGCTAAACAAAATTTTATTGTTTATGGAATATCTAGGGGAGAATATTCAAATCCTTTGTTTTCGCATTATTCTTGCGATGTAACAGATTTTGAAAATATGAAAAAGATTTTTGAAGAGATTTTTAAAAAAGAAGGACATATTGACATTGTTATAAACAACGCTGGAATGGGGATAAGCGGAGCTATTGAATATTTAAAACC
>DLSG01000069.1:3860-7075 GCA_002501285.1 Christensenella sp. UBA7868
GGTAGAATAATAAACACATCAAGCGTAGCAGCGGTTATTCCAATACCATTTCAAGCGTGTTATAGTGCAACAAAATCGGCAGTAGAAAGTTTTTCTTTTGCTCTTGCAAACGAACTTAAACCACAAGGAATAAAAATTACTTGCGTTCGTCCAGGNNGACACAAAAACAGGTTTTACAAAAAACAGAATTAAAACCGAAGTTGAAAATGAAGTTTATGGAAAACGAATAACAAAAAGTGTTAAGAAAATGGAAAAAGACGAAACTAATGGGAAAAGTCCTTTGACAGTTGCCAAAGTTATGCTAAAAGTTGCTAAAAAGAAAAATCCACCACTTGCTATCACTGTGGGTTTTGAATATAAGTGTGTAAGTTTTCTATCAAAAATATTATCAAAGCGTTTTATAAATAAAATTGTTTATAAAATGTATTAAGGAGAATTGTATGGATTTGTTTGAAAAAATAGAAAAAAAACAACTTTTTGACATGGTTAAAGAAAAAGGGATTTATCCATATTTTCATGAACTAGAATCAGGTCAAGACACAGTTGTAAACATGGAAGGCAAAGAAACTATAATGATAGGTTCAAATAACTATCTTGGTTTTACAAGCGAGCCAAAAGTTATCGAGGCAGGCGTTAAAGCGTTAAAAAAATATGGAACGGGTTGTAGTGGTTCACGCTTTTTAAATGGAACATTAGATATTCATATTAAATTAGAACAAGAATTAGCCGAGTTTTTACATAAAGAAGCCGCAATGACTTTTTCAACTGGATTTCAAAGCAATTTAGGGATAATTAGTGCTTTGGCGGGAAGAAACGATGTTGTTGTGTGTGACAAAGAAAATCACGCAAGTATTTATGACGCAATAAAACTTTCTTACGCAAAAATGTTGAGATACGAACACTCTAACATGGAAGATTTGGAAGAAAAACTAAAAACCATACCATCAAATCAAGGAATTTTAATAGTAACCGATGGCGTGTTTAGCATGAGTGGTGAAATTTGTAAACTTCCTGAAATTGTAAAACTTGCTAGAAAATATGGCGCTAGGGTTATGGTTGACGATGCTCACGGACTTGGCGTTTTAGGAAAACATGGCAGAGGAACTGCGGAACATTTTGGACTAGAAAATGAGGTTGATGTTATTATGGGAACATTCAGCAAAAGTTTAGCATCTCTTGGTGGTTATATGGCTGCAAGCAAAAGAGTTGTTGAATATGTAAAACATACTTCTCGTCCTTATATTTTCAGTGCCAGCATTACACCAGCATCAGTTGCTTGTGCAAGAGAATCTTTAAGATTATTGAAAGAAAATCCTCAAAGAGTTGAAAATTTAAGAGAAATTTCTAATTATATGCGTTCAAAATTAAAAGAAGTTGGGGTTAAAATTATTGAAGCAGAAACTCCAATTATTCCAATTTATGTGTATGATGATGAAAAAGCATTTGTTGCTTGCAAACTTTTATTAGAAAGAGGGGTTTATGTAAACCCTGTTGTAAGTCCAGCAACACCAGTAGGACAAGCATTATTAAGAACTTCTTACACAGCAACTCACACAAAAGATCAAATGGATAAAGCAGCCTATGCAATAAAAGAAGTTTTAGATATATTAGGTGTTTAATAAAAGAATTATTAAAAATAATGATAATTAAACTATATTTAACAAATTAAATAGATAATAAATAATATAATCCTACATATTATTTACAAAAAATCAGTGAAAAACCGCTGATTTTTTTATAAAAAATATTTTTTAAAAAAATAAAAAATTATATAAAACCATAGATTTTATGTTATAATTAATTAAACAAATATTAGTTTTTTAAAAAAGGAAATGATAAAAATTGGAAATAAAGAAAGTAGAAAATCAAAACATAATGTTTGAAGGCGAAAAATCTAATTATTTTGGCGAAGTTACTGAATTAAATATTCCTTTTGGAAAAGGACATTTAAAACAAAGTAATGGTGACGAATTTGTTGGAAATTTTATAAACGGAAAGTTCGAAAACGGTAAATTAACAAAATCAAACGGACTAATATTTGAAGGGAGTTTTAAAAATAATAAACTTTGTGGAAAAGGACATATAAAAACTCCTGATGGTAAACTTATTTCTCTTTGTGGAAAAGATTCTTATTTTAAAGATTTTATACCAACTGGGGAAATAAAAATTAAAAAAGATAATCAAATTTGTTTTCAGTCGGAAGTTTTAAATGGTGTTTTGAATGGAAACTGTAATTTTAAATTTTGTTCTTTAAATCTTAATGATATTAAAGAATTGGTGCCAGGCCTAGAAAAATATGCAAAATTTTATGCAAAAAAGGGCTATAAACTAGACGGGAGTTGTAAATTTTTAAATGGCAACATTATTTTTGCTAAATTTAATGGCGTAATTGCCTATGATGGCGAAATGCAAAATCAGGAATTTCACGGACTTGGAAAACTTAAAACTAATAAATATATTTACAGTGGAAATTTTAAAAAAGGGAAGTTTGACGGTGAAGGAACTTTTACCAAAACAGATGGCTTTACAGACGCCTTGTATGGCTTGGATATGTTTTCTGGGATTTTCAAAAATGGAGAAGCCGTTAAAGGAACACTACTAATAAACTATGCAAATTACTCAAAATCTTGTGGTGATGAACGTTCTGGGGAAGGATATGTGCGTGTGATGCACGAAGGTGAAGTTAAAACAATTTTAAATGATAAAGGACAAATAAAAAATATCTATCGTGAAGGGTTTGGCACATCATATTTAACTTCCGCAAAGCACTCAAAAATTGATGATAATTGGTGTTATAAAGGCGAATTTAAACAAGATAAATATGACGGAAAAGGTGAATTAAAACTTCCAAATGGAGAAATAATAAACGGAATTTTTAGTGGTGGTAAACTTGTAAAAAATTAGTTTTACAAAAAAACATTAAAAATTTAATAAAAAATCGCAAAAAATCGCAAAAAAACGCATAAAAACAGCAAATTTTAATATATTTTTTATTATTTTTATACTTTTAACTTAAAATTTAAAAAAATATTTCAAAAAAATTTTTCTTATGTGTAAACCAGTAAAATTTTAAATGTGAAAATATTTAAACTTTAAAAATTTTCATTTAAAAAAATAGTAAAAATATATTTCAAAAAATATAAAATTAAAAATAAAATTAATAAAATGAAAAGTAGGAAAAAAATGAACGGAAGATTGTATATTTTAAAAAATAG
>DLSG01000076.1 GCA_002501285.1 Christensenella sp. UBA7868
AGAAAAGAACTTGTAAAACAAACAAAGAAAATTGCAGAAGAAGTTAAAGTTAGTGCTAGAAACGAAAGAAGAGAAGCACTTGATAATATAAAACTTCTTAAAAAAGATAATTTAATTACAGAAGATGCTGAAAAAAACAGCGAAAAAGAAATTCAAAAAATTTTAGACGAATATGTTGCTAAAATTGATAAAATTAGTCAAGATAAAGAAAAGGAAATTATGGAAATTTAATGGAATATGAAAATTTTATAGGTTTTCCTAAAAATGAAGTGCTTGAACTAATGAAAAAAAATAATGTTGATTTTGACATTGTTGATTTTAATGAAAACAACGATTTTGACACACAACTTTTGGTTAAAATTGAATATATAAACAATAGATTGACATTATATTTTGACAATTTCAAATTGTTAGTTTAGGAGAGTTATGAAAATATTAAATATTCCAAATCATATTGGATTTATTATTGATGGAAATGGAAGATGGGCAAAACGTCGACTTCTTCCACGAAAGATGGGACATAATGCTGGCGTAAAGGCGGTTAAAAAAACAATAAATGCGTGTTTAGATTTGGGGGTTAAATACCTTTCGTTTTTTGTATTTTCAACCGAAAATTTTAAACGCAGTCAAGAAGAAATAGATAATATTTTTGACCTTCTAAAAAAATATATAGAAACAGATTTGGCTGAATTTAACGAAAAAAATATCAAACTTATAGTGTCGGGCGATTTATCAAAACTTCCGTTTGACCTTCAAAAAAGTTTGATAAACAGCATTGAAACAACCAAGAACAATACAAAAATGGTTGTTAATATGTGCTTAAATTATGGCGGGCGTCAAGAAATTTTATACGCTTGCAACAAAGCTTTAAAAATGGGGCTTGACAATATTGACGAGCAGACTTTTAAAAGTTTGCTTTACACCAAAGATTTGCCTGAACTTGACTTTGTTATTAGAACAAGTGGGGAAGAAAGAATTTCAAATTTTATGCTTTTTGATTTGGCTTATGCTGAACTTTATTTTACCAAAACTTTATGGCCAGATTTTGGAAAAGGTGCTTTAATTAAGGCTTTAAAAGAATTTTGTAAAAGAGAAAGACGCTTTGGTAAGGCGTAGGAGAAAAAATGAAACAAAGAGTTATTACTGCAATATTTTTAAATATAATTGTTGCGTTAGCATTTGTTTTAAGACAATTTGTTAGCACATATATTTTTGATGCACTTTTGTGTTTAGTGATAATTGTTAGTGCGAACGAGGTTTCTCGTGTTTTTAACAGAAGTGGAAGATTGAATAACAGCACTTTAATTACAATTTATCCAGTTTTGTCGTATGTGATATTCTTTTTTTGTATGACTTATCACACAAAAATATGGTTTATATTGGTGATGAATTTGCTTTTGATTGTTTTTTTAACAATTATAGAAGCAATTATTGTTATGTTTACACAAAAAAGTTTGCTTGCTGAATATGAAAAAACAAAAGCGACAAAAACTTTTCAAAAATTTTGTGTAAATAAAGTTTTTCTTACTGGTTTTATCATGCTTTATCCTTCATTTTTGCTTTCAAGTATGTTTTTCTTAAACCACTTTGGAAGTTTTGGATATTTGGGAGCTGGCAACTTTGGGTCTGTTGATTTTAGTTTGTTTGCTTTGTTGCTTGCTATTATGACAACTGTTGCCACAGATACTTTTGCGTATATTGTGGGCAGTATTATAAAAGGGCCAAAACTTTGTCCGTTAATTAGCCCAAACAAAACAATTAGTGGTGCTATTGGCGGAGTTTTTGGTGGTGTTATTTTTGCGTTTATTGTGTATGCTAGTTTTGTTGCCTGCGGAATGCTTGAAGCAAGCCTTCCAGCATGGATAATTGTAATTTACGCACTTTTAGGGTCGGTTTTAAGCGAACTTGGGGACATTTTTGCTTCTATTATTAAACGAAGAGCAAGGACAAAAGATTATTCGTCAATTTTTCCTGGTCATGGCGGGTTTATGGACAGGCTTGACGGGCTAAGTTTTAATGTTTTGTTCACTTTATTATTTTTTGTGTTATTTATTTTTTAAATTAGAATATAATTAATATTGATAAATTTTAAGGAAATAACTTAAAATTAAAGGAGTTTTCTTTGATAGTTTTATATATAATTTTAGCGTTAGTTATTTTGCTTTGCATGGTAACTATTCACGAGTTTGGACATTACACTGCGGGCAAAATGCTAGGCTTTAAAATAAATGAATTTTCAATTGGTTTTGGCCCTGCACTTTTTTCTAAAACAAACAAAAAAAATGGGGAAAAATTTTCTATTAGAGCAGTTCCTCTTGGGGGATATTGTGCTTTTGACGGGGAAGAAACTGAAAGCGAAAGTGAAACAAGTTTTATGAAACAAAAGCCTTGGAAGCGTTTGATTGTTTTGTTTTTTGGGGCGTTTTTTAACTTTTTAAGTGCAATTATATTTGCTTTTATTTTGCTTGTAAGCGTTGGTTATGATATTCCAAAAATAACAAATATTGTTGATGTTAATGGAATGCAACAAACTGAACTTCGAGTTAATGATATAATAACTCATGTTGAAGGGGTTAAAGTAAGTTATATTCACGGAAACGACTTTACAAAATTAATTGCAAAATATAAAGAAGGTGATAGACCTGAAATTACTATTGTTAGAGATGGCGAAACTCAAACAATTAAACTTGACTTTTTAAAAGACACTGACGGAAGCATTAAACTTGGTATAAACATGACAAGTGTTCCATACAGTTTTGGTGACGCTCTGTTATACTGTGTTCCGTTTGTATTTGTAATGGGCTGGCAGATTTTAGTGCTTTTTGGGCAACTATTAATTGGAAAACTCGCACTTTCAAATTTGGGTGGACCAATAACGACAATTCGAACTATGGCAACGCTTTCTATGCAGGGGGCAAGCAATATTTTGGTGCTTTTGCCACTTCTTGCAACAAACCTTGCAATTTTTAACTGGCTTCCAATACCAGCACTAGACGGGTCTAAAATGGTGTTTACCACAATTGAATGGATTAGGGGTAAACCTATAAATCAAAAGGTGGAGAACACAATTCACACGGTGGGGCTGATTGTGTTGTTTGCAATTGTTATTATTGCTGATTTATATCATTTATTTTTCTAGTTTGTTTGACAAATTTAATTTTAGATATTATAATTCTTTTAAATAAATTTCACTTAAAAGTTTGGAGAAAATTATGTATTATGTAGATTACACGATGGTAATTGAGTTTATTTCTTATATGATAGCTTTAATTGGGGCTATAATTGCTTTTTGCGGATTTCTTTTAGGTATAATGCTTTTTGTGAAAGAATTAGATGCAAAAGAGAAGAATAAAAAAGAATTTATTTACCAAAAATGTTTGGAAAACTTGGAAAAGAAAAAAGAACTTGTAAAGCAACAAAATGCAAATGAAGCTCAAAACGAACAATAAATTTAATTTAAACTATGGAAAAAATATTAGAGGTTTTAGAAGAAAATAAAATAAATAATTTAAAGTTAGGCGAAGTCGTTTTTGAAAAAAGCAAAAATGAACTTTTTCTAACTTTTTTGTGTGCAGAAGATGATTATGAACAAATAAGCAAATCAAAAAATGAAATTGAAAAAGTTGTTGAAAATTATGTTGGGCTAAAACTAATGTATAATGTTAAAATTATAAAAGCGTTTTTAGATGAGGAAAGATTTAAGAGTGTGGTTAAAAACTTTTTAAAATCCTATTATTGTGCGTGTTATTATAGTTTGAAAAATATTGAAGTTAGCCAACATGAAAATGCGTTTTTGGCAAAAATTGATTTTTCACTTTCGGATAGCGAAATAGAAACGATTAAACAAAAAATTTTAACTTATTTAAAAAGCAGATATTTTTATGCCTTTGAAATTGTTTGCAATAAAGTTGAAACAGATGAAGGAGCACTAGAAGAACATAAAAACCAAATTTTAGAAAATTTACTTGAACCAATTAGAATTAACAAAATGAAAGTTAATAAGATTGAAAATGTAATAGGTGAGATTACTGACACAAGTTGTTATCCTTATGAATATTACAAAAACCCAGAAGAGAACATTATTTTATGCGGTCATTTAGAAAAAATTGAAGAAATTGAGTTTACAAAAAAAGATGGTGAAACAAAAAGTGTAAGATATGCTTTAACAGTTAAATGTTTAGACAAAACTTTCAATGCTAGTTTTTTTCCTAGTAAAAAAAATTTGGAGATTGCAAAAACAATTGAAAGTGGTGTTGATATTATTATGCAGGGCAGTTTAGACAATTTTAACAACAGTTTAAGTTTTAAAGTTAAAAGTTTGGCAAGATGTGTGATTTGCGATTATGAAAGACCAAAAAAAGAAATTAATCACGAATTTTCTAATTATCGCTATGTTACTCCGAAAGATTATGTTGAGATAAATCAGGCAAATTTGTTTGACACTTTTGTTGAAAAAGATTATTTAAAAAGTCATGAATTTGTTGTTTTTGACCTTGAAACAACAGGGCTTGATTATAAAACAAATAAAGTTACAGAAATTGGTGCCGTTAAAATTAAAAATGGGCGAATTGTTGAAACATTTTCGACTTTTGTAAACCCAAAACAACCAATCAGCATGGAAATTACTAAACTAACAGGAATTACTAACGATATGGTTAAAGATGCTCCTCTTTTAGAAGACGTTATTCCTGATTTTTACAAATTTACTAAAAATGCCGTTTTGGTTGGACAAAATGTTCAATTCGACTTTGGATTTATTGATTATTATTCTCGTCAAATTGATTATTTGTTTACAAATGAAATGGAAGATACTATGAATATTGCTAAAAAACATATTTTTTTAAGAAACTATAAACTTAAAACAATAAGTGAAGCCTTGAATGTGCCTTTGATTAATGCTCATAGGGCAATAAATGACGCAATGGCAACGGCAAAAGTTTTTATAAAATTAATTGAAAAATTTTATTAAAATTGTTGCAAAAATTATTTGTATATGTTAAAATGATATTACTAAGTTAGGAGTGGGCAAAAAGGTCCGCTCCTAATTGTTAGAAAAGGAAGGTTATGGACAAAAAAAAGTTAATTAGTGATGTTACAGAACTTTGCTTGCCAATTGTTGAAAATTTGGGCTACGAATTTGTTGAAGCAAAATATGATGAAGTTGAAGGCGAAAGATATATCACAATTGTGATTTATAAAGAAACTGGTATAACTTTTGATGATTGCAAACTTGTAAGCAAGGCGCTAGACGAGCCTCTTGACGACCTAGATCCAACAAAAGGCGAAAGTTATAGTTTGAATGTTTCAAGCCTTGGTCTTGACAGACCTATCAAAACAAAGCGAGATTTTGAGCGTTATTTGAATAAAGAGGTTGAAGTTTATTTGGATAATGGGAAAATGGTTGGAATAGTTTTGGAAGTTAGTGATGACGAAATCAAACTTAAAGTAAAGAATGTAACAAAAACTATTAAACTATCTAATATTTTGAAGGCTATGCCTTATATTAAATTTTAAAGGAGAATTAAAATGATTAGTAAAGACTTTTTTCAAGCGTTAGACGATTTAGAAAGAGAAAGAAAAATTAGTAAGGAGAGTTTTATAAGTGCGTTAGAAACAGCACTTACAAGCGCTTATAAAAAACATATTGGTGAAGCCAAAATGGCAAGTGTAAAACTTAATCCTGAAAAAAACACAATTAAAATTTACTCTTATAAAGAAGTTAAGGAAGAAGTTGAAGACCCAGACAAAGAAATTAGTTTAGAAGATGCAAGACAAATTAAAAAATCTTATAAAGTTGGTGACTTTGTAGAAAAAGAAGAAACTCCAAAAGATTTTGGAAGAATTGCGGCTCAAACTGCTAAACAAGTTGTTATGCAAAAATTAAGAGAACTTGAAAGACAACATATGATTGGTGAAATTACTGAAAAAGAAGATGAAATCGTAACAGGACTTGTTAGAAGAATTGAAGGTAAAAATGTTTTTGTAGAAATTGGAAATAATGGTTTAGAAGCTGTTATGACCGAACAAGACCAAATTAAAGGTGAAAAATATTACATTAACACAAAAATTAAAGTTTATGTTAAGAAAATAAAAGAGGACGATGTTAAATCTCCAGTTGTTCAAGTTTCAAGAGCAAATGCTGGATTTGTAAGAAAATTGTTTGAACTTGAAGTTCCTGAAATTCAAAATGGTGAAGTAGAAATTAAAAACATAAGTCGTGAAGCGGGTGTTAGAACAAAAATTGCGGTTTATTCACCAAATGAAAACATTGATGCTGTTGGCGCTTGTGTTGGAAATAGGGGAATGAGAATTAACTCTATCGTAAACGAACTTAATGGCGAAAAAATTGATATTATATTATGGTCAGAAGACCCACTTGCTTATGTCGCTCGTGCATTAAGCCCAGGAGAAGTAAAATCTGTAAGTTTTATTGACGAAAAAACTACAAGGGCTATTGTTCCAGACAACAAATTGTCATTAGCAATTGGAGCGGGTGGAATTAATGTTCGTTTGGCTGCAAGGCTTGTTGGCGTTAAAATTGATGTTAAAGCAGAAAGCAGTAAAGAAGAAAAACCTGTTGTAAACACTTTTGAAGAACTTCCAACAGATTTAGACGATATGTTTAAGGATTAATATGAAAAATATAAGAACTTGCATTGCGTGCAGGCAAAAATTTGATAAATCGAATGCTGATTTGATTAAAATTAGCAAAGATAAAAATGAAATTCGGGTTGATGAAAAAACAAATACTGGCAGAAGTTGCTATATTTGTAGAAAACCTGAATGCATAAACAAAGTTATAAAAAATAAACTAATTAACAAAGCGTTTAAAACAGGCGTTTCGTTAGAAGTTTATGAAAAACTTGAAAATATTAAGGGGAAATAATGATAAATAAAGAAGAAAACAACAAAATTGAAAACATTAAAAACTTGGAAAATATGCTAAACAACAAAGTTGTTTCTAGTAGTGTGGTAGAATTAAGAAAAGCCAAAGATAGTTTGGATATTTTTTGCGAAAAACTTGCAGAAAAATTTAATTCTATTAAGGTTGCTCAAATTGAAGAGGCAAAAGAAAAGGAAAGATTAGAAAAAGAAAAACAAAAGGCAGAACTTGAACAACAAAGAGTTCAAAAACAACAAATGCAACAAATGGAAGAAAAAAAGCCTTTTNNCTTTTGTTAGATTTGATAAGTTTAGACCGCAAGATAGGAATTTTAACGGAGATAGACAAAATTCTTCTAACAGAAATTTTGGAGAAAAACGCTTTTCAAATGATGATAGGCGTGGTTTTAACAAACCTTTTCAAAATCAAAACAAACCTTTTGGAGATAAACCTTTTGTAAGAAATGGACAAGGAAATGGTCCTAA
>DLSG01000059.1 GCA_002501285.1 Christensenella sp. UBA7868
ATATTATTTATAGTTTTAAATATAAAGATATGAATATTTTAAATGCGTTTATAAGTGTGCTTGATATTTTGGCAGATAAATATGCAGCTTTAAGACTTCCACTAAAAGACATTAAAAGTGAACTGCTTTCTTATTATAATAGTTTAAGATAAGATTATAAATGTTTGTAAATATTTAGTTTCAAAATCTAATTTTAAGAAAATTTGATATTAAAAGCGAAAAAGGGTTTAGAAATTTAATAAAACTTATAGGGAATTGTAAGTTTTAAAATAAGAAAAGGCAAAATAAATAAGTTATTAATAATGAGATAACGCCATGTAAAAGTTTTTGGATAACAAAAACTTTTTTATTTACATTCGTTTTGCTTAAAAATGATGCTGATTGCATTAGAATACTAATTCCTGAAAAACTGATTAAAAAACTTGAAAGAGTTAAAGAAAGACGCAAATTTTGACTTTTAGATAATATACTTATTCCTTTTGTTATTTCAAATATGCCAGCACAAAACCCTTCGGCTTCTAGTGGAGATAGTCCTAAAACTTGTAGCAATTTAATTAATGGGTATAATAATTTGTAATCTAAAACTATTTGAATAAAAACATAAAATATTATAATAAAACCACCAACCATTAAAACGCTTCTTATGCTGTTGTACATGATGTCGTCAAGGGTTAATTTTTGAAGTGTTATTTTACTAAAATCGTCTTGATTTTTTTCTTTAAAATTTTTGTTATTATTACTTTCAAATTTATCAAAATTGTTCAAATTTTTGTTGCTTTCAATTGATGATATATTTGTTACCCGAGTAGTGTTTTTTATGGTAGCTAAATTTTTAGTGCTATTAAAATTATTTAAAACATTTAATTTTTTATTATTATTTTGTTTTAAATTTATGTGTCCAAAAATTATGCCATTAATTATACTTGAAATAATGTGTGAAATAAAAAGTATAAATCCGATTTTTGCACTTGAAAAAAATCCGACCCCAACACTTCCAATAACAAAAAGTGGCCCGCTTGTTGATGAAAAGGATAATATTTTTTGTGCGTCTTTTTTTGTAATTAAACCTTGGCTATAAAATTCGCTTGTAAGTTTTGCACCGATAGGATAGCCTGAAATGATGCTCATAAAAAAGATGTAAAAACTTATTGCGGGCGTGCAAAATAAAAATTTTGTAAGCCACTTAAATTTAGAGCAAACATAAAAAATAAATTCAAAATTTGACATTAGTTTTGTTATAAATAAAAAGGGTAGTAAAGATGGTAATATTTTTGTTCCATAAAGCAAAATTCCGTCTATTGTGGTGGCTATATATTTTGCGGGATTTATTATAAAAAAAGCAGAGATTAAACAAAGAAAAAAACACAATAAAAATTGTGCTTTATACTTTTTTATAATACTAAAAAATTTACTTGATTTTTTAACTTTTAAAACTTCAATTTTCACATAAATAGAATATGCTTTAAGTTCTCATTTTATTATATAAATCAACTTCGTTTAAATGTGTGTTGTAAATTAAATTATAAACAATATTTGCATTGTTCTCGATAGAAAATAGTTTTTTATTTAACTTGTTAAATCTTTTATTTTCAACATCTAATTTTCTAAAAATTAAAAATTTTGTGTTAATTTCGCTGATATTTAGGCGTTTTTGTGGGTTAAGAGCCAATATTTTTAAATAAATAATATTTTTTGTGGTATAAAATTTATGTATAGTTTTTTTGTCTATTGATAAAAGAGCGTTTAAAAGCACGCTGTTTATTTTGCTTTGTTTATATCTTTTAGTAAGCAATTTTTTGTAAAATTCATCAAAGTTATTCGTGTTTTCTGCTTCTAGTTTTAACTTGTTTTCTAGGCCTTCGCTAACAGAATAAATGTTTTTCAATTCACTCTTTTTTATTGTTTTAATTTTGTATAAAATAAGTGATTTTAAAAGCGTAGGGAATTGACTTAATTTAATGTCTGTTTTTAAATTAAAATTTGAGAAATTTGAAGCGGATACATCTTTAAAATTTTTTGAAAATTCGGCACCTAAATTTGGTGAGTTGTCTTCTAAAATTTTAGCGTCTAAATTTAAAAATTTTTGATTATAATTTTGGAAATATTGGATAGAATTTTTAGGTAAAAACTCTTTAATTTTATCTAAATTGTTTTCAAAAATATTGTTACGCAAAAAACTTGCAGATGCAAAATTTTGAACAAGTTTGTTAGAGTTGTAATTATCAACTCTTTTAATTAAAATTGGTTTTATTTTGCTTTTTGTTTTAATAAGTGCTTTAATGTATTCAAGTGCTAATGTATTGTTTGGTCTTGATAAAATTTCGTTAATTTCGGTTTTGAAAGGTGCTAAAGTTTCAAAATTTTCAATGTTGTCTAAAAGCGCTTTCAAATAGCATGAGTTATAATTTAAACCCGATTTTAAATTTTGTTTTAACAACTTTTTAAAAATTTTTGGTTCTTTTAGCATAAATTTTGCAAGAGTAAAAAATGCTTCTTTACAAAAAGTTTCAACGCCAAAAGCAAGATAAGAAATGTTTAAAGAGTTTAAAATTTTTATTGCACTATATCCAAAAATTTCGGCGTTGTTACAGCAAAAAGCGGTGGGGAAATTTATTGCTAAATCTATACCGTTTTCGGCGCATATTTTTGCCCTTGTATATTTATCTAAAATGCAAGGCTCACTACGCTGGGAAAAGTTTCCAGAAAGAAGCCCAACAACAAAGTTTGAACCTGTTATCTTTTTTGCTTCATTTATTAAATATGTGTGCCCAGTGTGCATCGGATTAAATTCACAAATTATTGCAAGAGTATTATTTTGTTGAATATCTTTTTTCATAAAATTCCTTTTAAAACCATTTTGCTAATTTCTTTTATTTTATAATAAATTTCAAAAAAATCAAAGTTGTTTTAAAATTTACTTGCAAAAAATTTAAAAAAACAATATACTAAATTTGTTTTAAGGAGAAAATTAGATTATGAAAATTTTAGTTATCAATTGCGGAAGTTCAAGTTTGAAATATCAACTTTTAAACATGGAAGATGAAAGTGTTATTGCAAAAGGACTTGTGGAAAGAATAAATTTAGACGGGGCAAAACTTACTCATAAAGCAAATGGAAAAGTTTTTGAATTTTGTGAACCAATTAAAAATCATGCCGTTGCAATTAAAATGGTTTTAAATTGTTTAACCGATAAAGAAATGGGTGTTATTAAAGATATTAGTGAGATTAATGCGTTTGGACACAGATTCTTGCATGGTGGAGAAATTTGTGAGCCTAGAATTGTTAATGATGAGTTAATGCAATATTTAAGACAAAATACTGATTTAGCACCTTTGCATGTTCCAGCAAATATTATAGGTATTGAAGCGTGTGAAAATGTTGCGCCAAACATTCCAAATGTTGTTGTGTTTGATACAGCATTCCATCAAACAATGCCAAAAAAAGCATATATGTATGCTATTCCTCAACATTTTTACACTGAATACAAAATTCGTAAATATGGGTTTCATGGAATGAGCCACCAATTTGTAAGTGAAGAAGCAGCAAAAATGTTAAATAAACCATTAGAAGACACAAAAATAATTACTTGTCATATTGGAAATGGCGCTAGTTTGTGTGCGGTTCTTGGTGGAAAGAGTATGGACACTACTATGGGATTTACTCCACTTGCTGGTGTTATGATGGGAACAAGAAGTGGGGATATTGACCCTTCTGTTCTTGAATTTATTATGAAAAAAACAGGTTGGGATATTAAAGAAACTACAAACTTTTTAAATAAACAATGTGGTTTGCTTGGAATTAGTGGTTTTTCAAGTGATAGTAGAGATATTGAAAATCAACTTCAAACTAATGAAAACGCAAGGCTTGCTATGGATATGATGTGTTATACAATTACTAAAAATATTGCAAGTTTCGCTGGTGTGTTAAATGGTGTTGATGCAATTGTGTTTACAGCTGGAATTGGTGAAAATTCGCCAGAACTTCGTGAAGAAGTTTTAGATAATTTAACTTATCTTGGAATAGACCTTGACAAAGAAAAAAATAGACAAACAATTAGAAAAGATGCAACAGAAATTACTAAAAAAGATAGTAAAGTTAAAGTGTTTGTAATTCCAACAAACGAAGAACTTGTTATTGCAAGAGAAACTGAAAAATTAGTAAAATAATTAATTTTCGAAAACAGAAAAATAAGAAAACGGAAAGATAAAATAATTTTATTCATTAAAAAAATTAATCTAAAACGAATAAACAATCAAGTGATTTTACGATTTTGTAAAGCCACTACTTTTGTTTAAGAAAATAAAAAAAATGTAAAAAATCATTGACAAAAGTTTTTTTATGCATTATAATTTGTGAGTAAAATTTTGAAATTTATTAGAGAGGTGTGATATGGCTGTTCCAAAAGTTAAGGTAAGCAGAGCTAGAAGAGATTCAAGAAAAGCAAACTGGAAATTAGAAACTCCTAGCGTTGTAAAATGTCCACATTGTCACGAATATACTACTCCACATCAAGCTTGCAGTAAATGTGGTTATTATAAAGGTGAACAAGTTGTAGATATGAATAAAAAGAAAGAAAACTAATATAAAACCTAAAAGTAAAAGTTAAGTTTTAAGTGTTAATTAAAATTGCCAAACAATGTTTGACAATTTTTTTTATTATGTTATAATAAATATGGAAATTTTAAAATATTGTTTTATTTTTTTATATGAAATAAAACTTATTTACAACATATTAACAAATAAAAGGTGGAATTATGACAAAAATTTTATTAGATACATTAGGTTTGGATAAAGGCTATAAAGAGGTTGTTTTGGGAGGACTTAACGCATTAAAAGAAAATGATGGTTTACATATTACTTTTTTAGGGAATAAAGAAGATATTCAAAAGGAATTGCAATCTTTACAAAAAAAATTTGAAAAAGAAACTCATAAAAAACTTTTTGAACTTGTTAGTATTATTGATGCTCCTGTTGAAATTAGTTGCAACGATATTCCAACAAAAGCAATAAAGGAAAAAACTAACAGTAGTTTGGTTGTTGGCTTAAACGAATTAAAAAATGGTTATGATGCATTAATTTCTGGGGGAAGTACGGGTGCGGTTCTTACTGGTGGATTTTTAAAAATTGGAAGAATTAAGGGGGTGTCTAGACCTGCTCTTTGCCCAATGCTTCCAACGCTTACAGACAAAAAGGTTATGCTTATAGATTGTGGGGCAAATGTTGATGCAAAACCTATTAATTTGTGCGACTATGCTTTAATGGCAAATATATATTTAAAAAGTGCTTTAAATATTGAAAATCCACGTATAGCACTTTTAAATATTGGCGTTGAAGAAAACAAAGGAAATGAATTAACAAAAGAAACTTATGGGCTTTTGAAACAAATGCCAATTAATTTTATTGGAAATTTGGAAGCAAGAGAATTTTTAAGCGGGAATGCTGATGTTGTTATTTGTGATGCGTTTAGTGGTAATGTGTTGCTTAAAGGTACAGAAGGTGCCGTTATGATGGTTTTAAGTGAATTGAAACGAGAAATTAAAAATTCTTTCTGGTGCAAAATTGGTGTGCTATTTATGAAAAAAGCGTTCAAAAACCTTAAAAAAGAACTAAAAACCGAAAATTATGGTGGTTCTATTATGCTTGGGCTTAAAAAGACTTTAATAAAAGTTCATGGTGCAAGCACTCATGTTGCGTTTGAAGTTGCTATAAAACAAGCAATTGATATGGCACAAAACAATGTTCTTGAAAAATTTGAAACAGAATTTAACAGTCGTTTGGAGAATGAAAATTAATGGAAAATTTACAAACCGATTTTAAAACTGATAAAGTTGAAGAAATTTTAGGTTATCAATTTAAAAACAAAAACCTTTTAAAAGTGGCTTTAACACATTCTTCGTATGCACATAAATATGGGCTAGAAAATAACGAAAGGTTAGAGTTCTTTGGTGATAGTATCCTTGGCTTTATTGTTTCAGAATTTTTGTTTGAAAACTTTGTTGAAAATGAAGGCGCGTTAAGTAAAATGAGAGCAAGTGTTGTTAGTTGTAAATTTTTAAGCGAAATTATAACAAAACTTGGTTTAAATGAATTTTTAAAAGCAAGTCCTGACGACTTAAAAAATGGTGAAAAAGCAAGGGGTAGTTTGTTTGAAGCGTTGCTTGGCGCGATGTATTTAGATTCTAATATGCAAATATGTAAAGGCTTTGTGGGGAAAGTGCTTGATTTAACAAAAGAAAACGTAAAAAATGTTTTTGATCAAAATAAGGATTTTAAAACTCTTCTTCAAGAAAAAGTTCAGGCAAATAAGGGGACAATTGAATATAAACTTTTAAGTGTTTCTGGGGAAGAAAACGCTAAAATATTTGAAATGGAACTTGAAATTAATGGAAAAATTATTACGTCTGCAAAATCTTCAAGCAAACAAAAAGCGGAAAATCTTTGTGCAAAATATGCACTAGAAAATTATTATTCGGTTTAAAAAGTTGGCTAGGGTTTGTTTGTAAATGGCGGGGAATTTAAAGTTTAATTTGAAAGTTTAGATTTATAGTTTTTACTAATAAAAATCCAATTAATAAAAAAATGTAATAATTGATATAATTATTTGTAAATTATTTGACATAATAAATAATATATATTATAATAAATAAACAATTAAATATAAGGAGGCTTTTATTATGAAAGTAGAATTTCTTAACGACATTAACTCAAAGGCTTTAGAAAATCTTTGCGTTAAAAAACTTATGAAACTTGAAAAATTTTATAAAGGAGGAGAGCCTACCGTTTCTGTTGGATTTTATATTGACAATAGAGAACATCTAGTAACATTATCTTCAAGATATAATGGTTTTGATTTAAAAGCCAAAGGTAAAAGTGAAGATATGTACAAAAGTTTAGATATTGCTATTGACAATTTAAAAGACCAAATTACAAAAAATAAATATGACAATAAAACAAAACGCAAAGAGCGTGAATATAGTTTTTAGTTTATAAAAAACTTTCAATTTTATCTGTTAAATTAAATTGAATTTAAGGTTTTTTGCGGGCTAAAAAACGGCTTAAAAATATTTAAAAAAAATTAGAAAAAACGGTTGACATAGCCGTTTTTTTGTTATATAATAATCATGCTGTGTAATTTTAGGGAAGAAGTTTAAGGTTACTACGTGCCTTCCTTGGGTAGCGACGAGAGAACTTAAACCAACCTAGTTTAGAAAAGAAACTGAACGAAATTAATTCAAGCATTTTTTTAAGATAAAACTTATGAAACACACGGCACAATGTAATTGCTTGAAGAAATTTGAAAAGGAGATTAAAAAACAAAAATGGCAACACAAAAAATTAGAATTAAATTAAAATCTTATGACCATGCCTTAATCGACCAAGTTGCATTAAGAATTGTAGACGTTGCAAACAAAAATGGTTGTAAAATCAGTGGACCTATTCCACTACCAACTGACAGAGAAGTTATTACAGTTATTCGTTCACCACACAAACACAAAGATTCTCGTGAGCAGTTTGAAACAAGAACACACAAAAGGGTTATTGATATTTTAAGCCCATCTTCAAAAGCTATCAATGCTTTCATGAAATTGGATTTACCAGCAGGCGTAGATATCAATATTAAATTATAGGAGGCAAGCGTTATGAGAAATGAAATTTTAGGCAAAAAACTTGGAATGACACAAATTTTCGCTAGTAACGGATTAGTTGTTCCTGTAACAGTTATTGAAGCAGGTCCTGTAAGCGTTCTTCAAAAAAAGACAGAAGAAAACGATGGATACAAAGCTTTAAAAGTTGCATTTAAAGATTCAAGAGAAAAACTTTTAAACAAAGCTGAAAAAGGCGAATTCAAAAAAGCTAATGTTGGTTTTAAAAAATATGTTAGAGAAATTGAAAACGCTAATTATGATTCTTTAAATGTTGGTGATGAAATCAACTGCGGAATTTTCGCAGAAGGTGAAAAAGTTGATGTTACTGGTTTCACTCGTGGTCGTGGTTTCACTGGCGTTATTCAAAGATGGAATAACCAACGTCATAGAATGACTCACGGTGTTTCAATTGTTCACAGAGCAAGTGGTTCTATGAGTGCAAACAGTTTACCAAGCAGAGTTTTCAAAGGTAAAAAACTTGCTGGTCAATATGGTAACGAAAAAGTTACAATTCAAAATCTTGAAGTTGTTAAAGTTGATACAGACCGTAATGTACTTTTAATTAAAGGTGCGGTTCCAGGTCCTAAAGGTGCAATACTTTCAATTAAAACAGCGGTAAAAGGAAAATAAGGAGTAGATTATGCCAAAAGTTAAAGTTTATAATATAAATGCAGAAGAATGTGGCAGTGTAACTTTAAGTGATGAAGTATTTAAAGCACCTTATAACGAGGCTTTAATTCATGAAGTTATTGTTGCATATCTAGCAAATCAACGCCAAGGCACAAAAAGCACTCTAACAAGAACAGAAGTTAGAGGTCATGCTAAAAAACCTTGGGCACAAAAACATACTGGTAATGCAAGACAAGGTTCAACCAAAGGTCCACAATGGAAAGGCGGCGGAGTTGTATTTGCACCAAAACCAAGAGATTTTTCAAAGAAAGTTAATGCAAAAGCTAAAAAGGCCGCTTTTGTAAGTGCTCTTTCTAAAAAATTAGAACAAAAAGAAATTACAGTTATTGATGAAATTAAAATTGACGCTAAAACAAAAGCAATGCAAAAAGTTCTAGATAACTTCAAATTCGACAAAAGCACAGTTTTAGTAATTGATAAGGCCGACGAAAATGTTATGAGAGCATCTAACAATATTCAAAAATTAAGCGTTGTTAATGCCGACTTATTAAACACTTATGAAGTTGTTGCAAACCAAAACTTACTAATTACTAAAAACGCTATTAAAAAAATTCAGGAGGCTTGTAAATAATGAAAGAATATGATGTTATTATTAAGCCACTTTTAACTGAAAAAAGTTATG
Source organism: Christensenella sp. UBA7868 (assembly GCA_002501285.1). GTDB lineage: Bacteria > Bacillota > Clostridia > Christensenellales > UBA1242 > UBA7868. Next base: position 8,959 of record DLSG01000059.1, read on the forward strand.
GTGATGTAGCAAATAAAAAATATGCTTTTATTGTTAAAAAAGATGCTAACAAAGCAGAAATCAAAAAAGCAGTAGAAAGCATTTTTGGTGTTAAAGTTGATAAAGTTAACACATTAAATTATGATGGAAAATTCAAAGTTCAAGGAAGAAATCAAGGCTATACTTCAAAATTCAAAAAAGCTTATGTAACTCTTAAAGCAGATAGCAAATCTATTGAATTCTTTGACAGTTTGAGTTAATAGGGGGAGAAATTAATTATGGCTATTAAACAATATAATCCAATAACTCCTTCACTAAGAGAAATGACAACATCAGATTATTCTGTTTTAAGCAAAAAAGCTCCTGAAAAAAGCTTACTTGCAAAAAAGAAAAAAACTGGTGGTAGAAACTCTTACGGAAGAATAACAGTTCGTCATATTGGTGGCGGAAACAAAATTAAATACAGAGTTATTGATTTTAAAAGAGATAAAGATGATGTTCCTGCAAAAGTTGCAAGCATTGAATATGATCCAAACCGTTCAGCTTATATCGCATTATTAAATTATGCTGATGGTGAAAAAAGATACATTTTGGCTCCTAACGGCTTAAATGTTGGTGATGTTGTTACAAGTGGCGTAAACGCTGAAATTAAAGTTGGTAACTGCTTACCACTTGAGAACATTCCAGTAGGTATCGTTGTTCACAATATTGAACTTCAACCTAAAAAAGGCGGAGCAATTGCTCGTTCTGCTGGTATTGAAGCACGTATTATGGCAAAAGAAGGCAATTATGCAACAATTAAAATGCCAAGCGGAGAAATGAGAAAAGTTTCTTTAAAATGCCGTGCTACAATCGGACAAGTTGGTAATCTTGATTATGAACTTGTAAATCTTGGTAAAGCCGGAAAAACTAGACATCTAGGTGTTAAACCATCTGTTCGTGGTGCAGTTATGAACCCAGTTGACCATCCACATGGCGGTGGTGAAGGTAAAAACCCAGTTGGTCATGACAGTCCTAGAACTCCTTGGGGTAAACCAGCAATGGGTAACAAAACTAGAAAACATAAAAAATATTCTAACAGACTTATGGTTAAGCGTGTTAATTAGGAGTAGGAAAGTATGAGTAGATCATTGAAAAAAGGCCCTTTTGTTGAAGAAAGGCTATTAAATAGAATTAGAAAAATGAATGAAGCAAACCAAAAACAAGTTGTTAAAACTTGGAGCAGAAGTTCAACAATTTACCCAGAATTTGTTGGTCATACAATTGCAGTTCATAACGGCAAAAAACACATTCCTGTTTATTGTACTGTAGATATGGTTGGTCATAAACTTGGTGAATTTGCTCCAACAAGAACTTTTAAAGGACATTCAGCAGACAAGAAAACTGGTTCAGGCAAAAATGCTGTTACAGGAAAAAAATAGGAGGATAAATTAAATGGCAAATAACGATACAATGGCTAAAGCAACAAGTAAATATGTTAGAATTAGTCCTAGCAAAGTAAACAGAGTTTTAGCCTTAATTAGAGGTAAAAAATATGTTGAAGCTGTTGCTATTTTAGAAGCACTTCCTAACACTGCATCAAACAGCATTTTAAAAGTGTTAAATAGTGCGGCTAGCAATGCTGAACATAATATGAATTTGAATAAAGACGATTTATTCGTTGAAACTGCCCTTGCAAATCCTGGTCCTATCATGAAAAGAATGATGCCAAGAGCAAAAGGTAGAGGAAATAGAATTTTAAAAAGAACAACTCACATAACTGTTATTTTAGGAACGGTTAAATAATAAAAGGAGAATGGTATGGGACAAAAAGTTAATCCAATTGGATTAAGATTAAAAGTTAATAAAACTTGGGATTCTCAATGGTTTGGAAGTAAAAAAGATATTTCTAAAAATATCCTTGAAGACCACAAAATCAGAGAAGCCTTAATGAAAAATTATAATCAATGCAGTATTTCTAAAGTTTTAATAGAACGTTCTCAAGCAAGATTAACTGTTACTATTTTAACAGGAAGACCTGGAATGCTAATTGGCGTTAAAGGTGCTGGAGTTGAAACTATTAAAAAAGAAATTGCAAAATTATCTAGCAGTAAAAATATTATTGTAAACATTAGAGAAGTTAAAAAACCAGATTTAGATGCTATGATTATTGCTGATTCTGTTGCTAAACAACTAGAAAAACGTGTTTCATGGAGAAGAGCTATGAAACAAGCTATTCAAAAAGCGCAAAAAGCTGGTGCTGAAGGCGTTAAAATCATGGTTGGTGGCAGACTTGATGGTGCTGAAATTGCAAGAAGTGAATTTGTTCAAGTAGGAAAACTTCCACTTCATACAATCAGAGCAGACATCGACTATGGTGTTTGCACTGCAAGAACAACTTTTGGTGCAATCGGCGTAAAAGTTTGGATTTATAAAGGTGAAATTTTAGGAAATGTTAAACCTTCTAATGTTGCTGTTAAGGAGGAAAACTAATATGTTAATGCCTAAAAGAGT
>DLSG01000006.1:0-12276 GCA_002501285.1 Christensenella sp. UBA7868
CACTTTAAGTGGAGGTGAAAAGCAAAGAGTTAGTTTTATTAGATCAATAATTCATGAACCAAAGATTCTTTTTTGTGATGAACCAACAGGAGCTTTAGATTCCAAAACAGGAGTTGAAGTACTAAAGTTATTAAAAAAACAATGTGATGCAAACAACGGAGAAAATACAGTGGTAATTGTTACTCACAATGCTTTAATTGCAGAAATAGCCGATCGTGTTATTCGATTAAAAAACGGAAAAATAGAAAGTAATGAAATCAATAAAAAACCAAAAGATATAGATGAGGTTGTGTGGTAATATGTTAAAGAAAAAAATTGTTAAACAAATTAAATTAATGTTCGACTACTACGGTAGCGACAAACTTTTAGAAACTTTAAATTATTCAAAGGACGAAAAAGAAGCACGCAAAAACGAATATTTATTAAAACAAAAACAAGAAGTTGCATCTTTTGATAACAAATTTGGTTCTAATGTAGCTTTTACCGCTATTGCTGGTGCAATTACAATTCCGTTTGCTATTGTTGGAGCTATTAAAGCATCTCTTGCTTTCTTGCTTGTTCCTGTTTTTGCTTGGCTTACCGCCCTTGGGATTACTTATTCACTAGAAAAATCTATCCATAACATTAAATTAAACAGATTAAGCGTAGGTAAATTTATTGTTTTAACCGAAAATTATGGAGAAGAAGTTGTTGACGAATTAAAACGACAAGCTCAACATGAATATAACAAACTTTTGAAAAAAGGTGACACTTCTAAACTTGAAAATTTTAGGCAAAAAAATCAAATGCTTTTAACTTCTCAAATTCCTGAATTTGAAACTTTGAAAAATGATGATTTAAAAATTGAAAAATCTAAACTTTCATTAAATGTAAATAAAAACGAAAAAACAAACGAATTTAATTTTCAAAAATAACCAATTAAAATAATTATTAAAAATTTAAAATAAAAATTACTATAAAAAACCAATTATGAATAAAAACTGGGATTACCCAGTTTTTTTAATTGTAAATAAATATTTATAAAACATCTCAAATATTTTTAGATATTATTCTTTGCATACATCATTTTTAAAAGCACAAGTAAATATTTAATATTACATTTTTACAACTAATTTTAACAATATAAAAATTTATTTCCATATACAAATTTTAATTAAATGTGAAAAAATTTACTTGAATCTTCTCGCTTATGTGATATAATATATAAAAATACTTACCCTGCACTTGTAGCTCAATTGGATAGAGCATCAGTCTTCGGAACTGAGGGTTTACGGTTCAAATCCGTACAGGTGCACCATTCACAATTTTTATTTCCGCAATTTTTAAGTTGCTGATTTTTTATTTTTAATATTTTTTTATTAAACTTATGGTTGCAAGTTGAGATTATCAATTTTAAAATGACGATTAGTTAAAAAATAAAAATAGCACTATAATTTAGTGCTATTTTTATAAAAATTTTAAATATTTTTTTCTTTTTTAACTTTCATTTTAAAACATATTACAAAAGTTTTTTATTTACGCTTTGCTTTTCAATTTAATAAAGTTTTATATGTAAAATTAAAATTATTAATTATTGTTATTTGATTCAAAAACATTACTGTAAGCCCTATTTGCACGATCGCCATATCTATTAAACTCATCAGCAAAATTTCCTGTTAAAAATTCCCCTTGTGAAATTTCAGATTCAAAATTAGTTAGTGTTTGATTGCAAGCCGCTTTAAAGTTATCTGATGTTTTTTCATTGCCCCAACATTTTCCGTCTTTATCAAGACTGATTTCAATGTATTCTTCATAATCTTCGTTTTTAATTGTTTTATTATTTTGAACACATAATACGTAGCACCCCATCATCTGATTTGTTTGAAAATTAAAATCTATGTCAAAATAATAATATGCTTTTACTTCATTGAAAAGATTATTATACATCGTATTGCTACTTAAAAACATTTCAACGATAACTTTATTTTTGCTTTTATCAATTTTTGGAAGCAAACTTAATTTGGCAGAATATGTTGTTTTTTCATTTGGAAGTATAAGATTATCCATTTCAAAAGTTACAACTTTACTAGACGCAACAAAATTCTCATTTTCATAATATTCACCAATCATATAAACATACGCTATCATTGTTGCAGCCGACGCTTTAATATTTACTGCATTATCGCCCGTTTGCTCTGTCATTTCATTTGGAATACCGCTTCTATTAATACTCATAAGTGTTATATTTTTAGATGTTACTGTTTGACTTGACGATTCTATAGTTGGGTCACCAGCCCCAAGTTTATCCCAAGATTGTTTTGCAACTGATTTATATGTTGTTGCTAGTTCTGATTTACTCATATTGCCTGATGACTCATTTCCACAAGCAGTTAACGCAAACATACCTGTTAGCACAAAACAAAAAGACAAAATTAAACTTAAAATTTTCTTTTTCATATTTTCTCCCCACTAAAATTTTCACATTTATTTATGTTTAAATGTATAAATATGTTATCACAAATATTAATGTAAGTAAAGAATATAAAAAAGTTTTAAAACAACATTAGCATAAAAATAGAAAATTATTTTTTACAAAATAAAAAAGTTAAGTGCGTTAATCAATTTTTATCCAATCTGTTTTAATTAAATTTTTCTAAACAAAATTGTTTTATCCTTTAATGAAATTTTTGTAACTTCATAGCCAAAATTTTTTAATTCTTTTTTACAATTTAAAAATGAATGGTCTATTTCAAAGCCACAAATATTTTTAACTTGTTCAAAATTAATTTTAATTTCGTTTTTGTTAGAATTTTTTACAAAATCCCATAATTTTTCATATTTACTCATTTTTTAATCCTTTAACAGTATCTAAAACCAATTCTTCAAGATATTCTTCATCATCAACATTTTCAACCAAGCCCATTGGTTTTGCATTTTCATAAGGCTTTGTGCTAACCAAATTATATTTACTATTACTATCTGTTTTTTTAATCAATAATCGGTCATCAAAAATTCCGCCAAAATAAACGCCATTAACATAAAGCAAAAATTCGCCCATCATAGATTTGCAACATGGGTTTAACTTTGACAATTTTTCTAAAATAAAATTTTTATAATCTTTACTTGATGCCATTTTTTCTCCTAAATAAATTTTAACATAAATAGTTGAAATTTTAGTTAAAATTTAGCAAAAAATAAAAAATCTTAATTATTTTTTAATCTTTTCCCAACTAAACTCATTTCTTCCAAAATGTCCATAGCACGCAGTTTGCTTATAAATTGGTTTTAACAAGTCAAGTTCTCTAATAATATTGGCTGGACTAAAATCAAAATTTTTATTTACATAATCAAAAATTTCTTTAAGCGGTTTCTTCTCGGTGTTAAAAGTTTCTATATTAATTGATAACGGCTTACTTAAACCAATTCCGTACGAAACTTGAATTTCACATTTATCAGCATAATTTTTTGCTACAATATTTTTTGCCACAAATCTTGCATAATACGCCCCAGACCTGTCAACCTTTGTAGCATTTTTGCTTGAAAAACAGCCACCACCAACTCGACCAACTCCACCATAAGTATCAACGACTATTTTTCTCCCAACGCACCCAGAATCACCAAAAGATCCCCAAATTGTAAATTTTCCACTTGGATTTATGATATATTCTGTATCTTTAATAAGATTGCTATATTCTTTTAAAACTTTGTCAACAACATTTTCTTTAATTATTCTTTGAATTTCAGAAAGTGTTAAATTTTTATCATGTGAAACCGAAATTAAAACTGTTAAAATTTTACTTGGCTTGTCGTTTAAATATTCCACTGTCACTTGACTTTTAGCGTCAGCAAAAAAGTCATTTCTCGTTCTTCTAAAAGTTTCATATTGTCGCATTATTTTATGAGCAATAACTATTGGCATTGGCATAAATTCTTTGGTTTCATTAGTTGCATATCCATAAACCATTCCTTGATCGTTTGCCCCAATGTCATCTTTAACAACCGCTTGATTTATGTCTGGACTTTGCTCGCTAATTTCTTTAATAATTTTAAATTCGTTTTTGTAGCCAATATCGTCTAAAATTCTTTTAGCAATATTGTCATAATCAATTTTAGATTTTGTTGTTGCTTCTCCATAAATAAATAATTTGTCATTTTTAATGGCACATTCAACAGCCATTTGTGAATTTGGGTCTTGTTTTAACGCTTCATCTAAAAAGGCGTCCGCTAGCAAGTCACAAGTTTTGTCTGGGTGACCAACATTTACGCTTTCACTTGTGATAATAGAGCGTTTTTGATAAGTTTTTTCAACTTTTTTTGTGTTTTTGCACTGATTTTTTTCTGAAATAATTTCTTTCATATCTTTTTCTTCCTTTATATTTAATTTCCATAAAGAGAATAAAAAATCCCATCGTCACCGATAGGATTAAAAAATCAAATATAGTTCCCATCGGTCAGCCATTAGCACCTTTGCTTTACGCTAGGTTGCTGTGTGGTCTTCGGGGCTGTCCCTCGCACACTCTTTATGGATATTATTAGTTTATATTTTTTAAATTGCTTTGTCAATAGTTTTTCATTTATTGTTTAAAAACAATTATTTTTTTAGATGTAAAATTCTCTTATTTATTTTATAAACGACATTCACGGCTATCCGACAAAATCATCGTCTTTCCAGAAACCTTTTAATGAAAGGCCATTTCTTACATACTCGCCTTGCCCGTTTCTTTTATTGTCTTTCCATTCACCTTCGTAATACCAATCATTGTTATCAATCGTGTTCCAATTTGTTGTTGTGTAACAGCATTTGCCATATCCACTACGTTTAAACCCTTGAATTTCACCAACATATTCGGCATATATTAATTTTTCTGAAATTTGTTCATCTAAAATATGTAATCTTATTTTTGCTTTTCCATAAGGTTTTCCATTTAAAAAATCACCCTCTATCGATTTAAACCAAACTTCTCTTTTATCTTGATTTTTTCCATAAGCTTCAACTAAACTTTCTTTATTAGTGTCAGTAAATTTAAAATATTTCCAATATTCCCCTTTGCCATTAAATTCACCCTCTTTAAAATTTCCTATATATCTAAATTTATTAGTATCTGTTTTCCCAGACAAATCTCCATAGCCATCGTATTTATTATTTTTAAAGTCACCTACATAACTTTGAAATCCTTCAACTTTACCTTTTATGATTTCTCCATTTTTAAAGTCGGCATCAACAGACAATTGATACAAATTATTGTCGGTAACATAAGCATAATCTATAAGATTTGGTAAATATTTTTCTAACAATTCTTTTGAAGCATTAAAATAAACTTTACATTTACCGTCAATAACTCCGTTTTTTACTTCTATTATTCCATTTCCTGTTTCTTCATATTTATTACCATATTTAACTCTTGGTTGCAATTTAATTTTACCAGTTGGAACTCCGTTTTTAAAAATAGATTCTTCGTCATATAAAGACACCGAAACTCCAAGCTTATCGTAAATTATGCCTCTTCCAGAAAATTCATTATTACTAAAAGTCCCATCAAAAATTGTCCCATCTTCACATCTAAACACGCCTTGACCATTTCTCGCCCCATCTAGAAAATCGCCTTCATACACATCACCATTTTTATATTCAAGTTTCCCTTTTCCATTTGGTTTTCCGTTTAAAATTTGACCAAAATATTTTCCACACTCTAAATCTAAATTTTGTTTTTCTTCTTCCCTAGCTAGTTCTCTTAAAAGAGATCCTTTTTCGTAAATAACTTCTTTTGTTATACCATTAATTGTTTCTACCCCCTTACCCCATTTTAAATCTTTTTTCCATTTACCAGTAAAAATGTAAGTAGGCTTTGCTTCTGTTTCCAAAAATTTAATTAATTCTTCAAAGTTTAATTCTCTATCTATCTTATCAAAGATTTTAAATTCGGCCTTACCGTCTCTTATGCCGTCAACAAAAGAGCCATTAAAATATTCCACGCAATCATCTTTTATATTTATTTCTTTCGCTACTCCGTTAGGCATTCCAAAAAGGAAATCTCCAGCAACAATTTGTTTATATTTTTTATTATTTTCATCTAAAACAAATTTTTCTAATCGTCCTTTCCCGTTAAACTGATTAAAAACAAATTGCCCGTCATATAATAAATCTTCACCATTCTCTTTTTTTTGTAATTTCCCTTTGCCAGCAAATTTCCCCAAGTAAAATTCGCCGTCATAAAAAAATTCATCGTTATAATTTAAAACCCCATAAATCAACTTGTCGTTAACCCATTTGCCATTTGTAATTTTATAACAATTTGGTTGTTTCACTTCTTCCAAAGACAATATATTGTCATACGCAGTTTTGTTTGAACTTGACAAAAACATTTTAAATTCTTCTAAAAAATCTTGCGATTCAAAAATATTTTCTCGATAAACAAATTCGCCTGTCCCGTGACGCAAATTGTTTAGAATTTCTCCACAATATAATGAATTTTTTGAAATAATCTTACCTGTTCCACTAGCAAAGCCATTACGAAAAGAACAAATAACTATTTCGTTGTTAAAATCTTTTTTAACAGCATTTCCAAACAATTTCCCATTTAAAAAACTTCCAATACTAATTCTTTCACTTAAAATAACGCCCTTGTCGCCTTTTATATATTCTTCAAGCCTACCTTCCCCTTCATAAACTCCGTCTTTAAACTGTCCTGAATATGTAAAGTTGTTTGTAACCAACTTTCCTTTTCCGTTAAATTTCCCAAGGTAGAATTCACCCATATATTCCGTTTTATCGTCAAATATCACTTTTCCGTCTAAAGGCAATCCATTTATTTCGTCTATATTCCCCGTAAACAATCCATTTTTGTTATCAATATTTATTTTTAAATTTTCAACTTTTTTCATGCTCACCTCACGCAAAAATGTCAAACTTTTTAAACTTAGACTCTACATATTTCCCGCCATTTGGATATCCATGTTTAGACATTTTATCATTTAGTAATTTTTTTCCGTTTATAACAGGACCAAAATAGAAACAGCCCGAGTGTTTTCCGCCATAGTTTATACTCTCATACAATCCATTAGGAACTCCTTTTACAAACGAACCTTCATACAAAATGTCACCCATATAAGTTTTCTTTCCTGATGAAATTAAATCACAATTAAAATTTCCTTTTTCAATAAGCCCATCTTTAAATATAACTTCACCTTTTCCTTGTTTAAGTCCGTTAACCATATAGCCCGTATATTTATAATCTTTTGTTTGAACAGTTATTAACCCATGAGGAATATAGTTGACAAAATTGCCCACAATAACCGAGCCGTCAGGCTTTGTTTCCACCCCGCTTACATCAAAAAACATATCATTTAAAAATATGCCTTCAAATTTAGTGCCGTCTTTAAAAACTTCAACTCCTTTTCCATCTTTAAGGCCATTTTTAAAATTTCCCGAATAAGAACTAACGTCGTTTTTTAAAACACCTCTTCCGTGTGGAACTCCATTTAAAACTTCGCCGTCATAATAATAATTTTCTTTTTCTATTATCATTGTTAGCCCCCTCAATTTTATGTTTCTAGTTATTATTTTTTAAACTTAATCAATCCAATTAAAATATTATATATCTCATTTATATAGTAATAATATCATAAATATATTAAAATAACAATTTATTTTAAAAAAAACAAAATTTTGTAATGAAAATACATTTTAAGTAAAAATTGACTTTTTATTTTATTAAATGTTTAGATTATTATAAAAAACAACTAATTTTATGATATAATAAAATAAATTGATATTCAAAAGAGGGTTTAATGGGCGTTGCTATAATTATCATTGTTGCGTTAATATTTTTCTTTTACATTTTTTCGCCACTTTTTGATAAATATTTAAAAAATAAAAATAAATATTCAAATGAGAAAAAAGGTCAAGAAGGTGAAAAATTAGTAAGACAAGTTTTAGGCCGTTCAGTAGAGGGCGTTCGTTATGTATTTAATGATTATAGATTTTATTATAAAAACTCAACTGTTCAAATCGACCACATATTAGTAAACAAAAATGGCGTTTTTGTTATAGAAACGAAAAATTATACTGGAAATATTTCTGGGCTTGACGATGAAAGAGAATGGACTCAAACTTTTGCAAACGGAAATGTTGAAAATAAATTTTATAATCCTGTAAAGCAAAATTATTCACATATCTTTAAATTATCAAAGTTTTTACCTTATTATATTCAACCTATTTGTTTGGTTATTTTTGTTAGTGCCAACATTGACTATGTGCTTTGTGATAAAGTAATTTCATTAAACGAACTAACAAGTGCTACTGAATATAGTGGCAAAGAAGTTTTAAAACCAAAAGAAATTGACCATATCGCAAGCATTCTTTCCGAGCATCAAAGTAATTCTATTACCGACCAAGAACATATCGACAATATTAACAAAATGAAACTAGATATTGAAAATAATATTTGCCCAAGATGTGGCGGAAATTTAGTTTTAAGAAACAGTGAATATGGAGATTTTTATGGTTGCGAAAATTATCCAAATTGCACTTTTAAAAAAGATATATAAATAACAACATTTTGTTGTTATTTTTTTTAAATTTTTTATTATTTAAACAGATTAATATTTAAAATTAATTTTCTCAAAATTAAATAATTAAATTTTCAAGATTTTAATTATTTATTATTTAAAAGCCTTTTTTGATAAAATAAATATTATCAATTCAGTTATCTTTATTTTTTTCATAATTTTAAAATTTACATAATTTTCATTTTTTTGTATAAATTTATATAATTTAATTAAATCTTTGTTTTTCACTCACAAAAAAACTACTTTTATGCTATAATTAATTTAGAAGGGCTCTAAATTAAAAAATTAAATAAAAGGAGAAAAACATGAAAAAACATTTTAAAATTTTGCTTTTCACTTTGGTTTTTTTAACTACCCTCACCGCTTTTTCATTTTTGTCTGGTTGCAAAGCAAAAGAAACTGATTTTTTTGTTGTTTTTGATAATCAGCGTATTGAAAACAATTTAAAAACAGTTTATATTAATAGCAACGCCGAAATTGATATTTTAAGTAAAATCAAAGTTGTTGCAGTGCTATCTAACAAACAAACTCGAGAGTTAAAAACTGGGGATTTCAAAGTAGAGCATAATATCTCTGAAACTTTTACTCCTGGAGATGAATACAACATTGTTATTACATACAAAGATTTTGATAAAGTTCAAATTAATATTGTAATAAACAAACTTGAAAACACAGTCACGTTAAACAAAACAAGTAAGGTTTATGATAAAGAGAAATTTACAACTCAAGATTTAGGCATTTCCGCATTAAACGAAGAAGGTCTTGTTGTTACTTGGTTTAAGGAAGAACAACTGCTTCAAGATTTTCCAGTGGAATGTGGAAATTATAAAATTAGAGTTCAAATTCCACAAACAAAAGCCTATAAGGAAGTGGACACATACTATGATATTCAAATTTTACAAGCAGAGCCTTCAAGTGATATGTATGATTTGACAATCTCAAACGCTTATCTTTCTACAGATAAACTATCAAACATAAGTTTGCCCGAAAATTTTGCATGGAAAAATCCTGGCGAAAACTTAAAAGTTGGCTTAAATAATTACAGTGTTATTTTCACCCCAGAAAATAAAAACTATAAACAAAAAGAATTTGAAGTTTCTATTTTAGTAAAACAAGCATTCAACCTTCCTGTTCAAACCAAACTTACCTTTAATGGAGAGTTTCAAGAATTAACGCCAAGCCTTCTTATCGGCTTTGATGAAAACTTTATGGAATTAATAGAAGGTTTAGACCCACTAACGGCACAAAACGCTGGTTCGTATAAGGCTAAAATTAAATTTATCGATGGGGTTGATGCTGTATGGTCTGACGGAAGCACTGAACCAAAAGTTTTTGAATGGGCAATTTCAAAGTTAAAAGTTAAAGTACCTTATTACAAAAGCAATTTTGCCTTTATGTCTTTAACAGACCCTGTTACAATTTCGTGGGAAGATGAAAGCGTTTTTGAACACTGCTATCTTTTAGACACCGACAGCGGAACAAATTCAATAACATTTACTTATCCTGTTATCACTTCTCTTTATTTCTGTTTAATTGACACAAACAACACAGAATGGGAAGACGGAACAACTGAAATGAAATCTCAACCTTTTGAAGTTCAACGAGATGTTTTTGAAAAAATTAAATACACTCCATATAATGAGGCAGAGCGTGAAATTACAATTTTCGAGTTAGTAGAAATGAAAAGCGTTTGCATGGGAAGTAAACTTTGGTTTCAACTTAAAGATAAATCTGACCTTGTTTTAAAATTTGACGGAGAAGTTCCTTTAACTCCTGAAATTACAGCCACCAAAGATATGAGCAAACTTGAAATAAGAGTTTTTGACGACTCTTCGGAATATTCAATATTTGGTGTTGATATCCCAATTTATTTCTATTCAAATAAAGTTAAAATTGATGAAAAAATGTTTGATATCAATTTAATTGATAATGATATTCCTTTAGAACTTAAAGAAAATCAAACCTCTGTTGAAGTTGAACTAGGAAAAGAACTTGAAGGATTTAATTTCATTGCTTTCCTTGTTACAGAAGTTAATCAATATGAAAGAGTTTACCCACAAGATTTAAAATTTACTTTTGAAAATGTTACAGACTATAATTACATTTACATATCGGAAGAGCAATCTGACACCACAATACTTCAAATATATTTACATTCTTTTACACGAATTGACCATTTTGAAATAAATAGAATTAATGGTGATTCATCTTACAAAGATGAACTTGATTATTACAATGATGGTAAAAGTTATGTAAATGGACTTATATCAAACTTTAATGTAGTTTTTAAAAATGAATATAAAAATTGCACTTTTACGCTTTTAGATAAAAATCATAATGAATTTACATCTTTTAAACAGCTGACAAACAAAGAAACTTTTTATGTTTTAATAATAGATGAAGGCGTATTAAAAGAAACAATTTGTGTTGAATATAGTTTTATGGCTGATTTCTCACTAAAAAATAGTTATATTTCAAACATTATGCAACAAAATTATAATAGTGTTTATGTTCAAACAAATAATTTAGAAAATATAGAATTATCTAGTTATAATGATGCCGTAAATCTTATTTTTGATAATTCTTTAACTTCAAATATTACAAACTACGGATTTTATAAACTACCATTAAAAATAACTTATGAAATCACTTCAAACTTCAAGGTAGAATATAACACGTCAATAATTTTAAACTATTCAAAAAGTTTATCTAACTTCGTTTTAAGTGAAAGTGAAATTATCTTCTCCTCTCCTTACATGGATAACATTTCAATTCCTCTTAACAGTAAAAACATTTCAAGCGGTTTAGGTGCTGGAAAATTCAGAGCATTAATTACAGACTCCAATTATGATATTTCTAATGTAAACTTAAAAGACGGCTACTCTTTAACAAATGTTGAACTTTTAACCGAAAATAATTTGTTTGGCTATAAAATTACATTTAACAATGGAACAATTGATGAAATTTGTTATGTTTATGAAATTGTATCTGGAATTTATAATGGTGATGCCAGTTTATTTAAAGTTGAAATTGAATCTTATATAACAGACAACAAACAACTTGAAATTATAAACGATACTATTTCCACTAACGAAATAAATCCATTAACAACTTTGTTAATTACACCAAACAACATTGCAACAATCGCTAAACTAACAAATGAAGCAGGCGATGTCGTTTATATTTCTATTTTAGACCAACCTTATAAACGTTCAATTTACTTTACGAAATCTGGAACATACACCTTACTGATTACTGCCCCTAACGGTAACACTAAAACATATACTATAATAATTGGTGGCGAGAATGTTTCTAAACCACTTGCTAGCGTTAAAGCAGGAACAGGCGCAGACGAAGTCACTTTAACTGAAACAATAGAGTATGTAGATTTTGATTTAGGATTTGCAGGCGATTTGATTATTGAAGATGAAGAGAATCTTATGTTATATGGATATTTCGGAAGCAATATGCAAAATCACACAATAATGGTCAATGGTAAAGAATGTTTAAGCGTAAATCTTACTTCTGGAATAATTGATTATTTATATTTAGACGAAAATTGTATTTTAGATGCCAAAGAAGGAACTAATATTTTAAAAGTTTTACAAAATGACAACGAGCAAAAATATGTTGTAATTTATGCAAAAGCCGAAGTTTTTGGAATTAAAGCGATTATTCCTTGTTACTTATATTTAGAAGATAATAATTAAATAATTAAAAATTTAAAAA
>DLSG01000006.1:12316-12796 GCA_002501285.1 Christensenella sp. UBA7868
AATATTTTATTATTAAAATTAATTATCTTTTACCCGACAGGCAATAACTTTACGAGTAATAAAAAACACGCTTTCTAGCGTGTTTTTTATTCACTTTGTTTTTTGCCACATTTACTACAATAAGCACTATCTTTTGAAATAGCCTCTCCACAATACTTGCAAAATTTAGTTTCTTCCAAACCACTTTTAACTGCTTTTGCCGTTTTGGTTATAGCATCTTTTGAAATATCTGCCGAATTGCTGGCAATAGTCTGCAAATCGTCTTTATTAATCTCTTGAACATATTTTGCAGTTTTAACGCTTAATTTAGAAATTGCGGGGAAAAATCCAATATATAAAAATACAATTCCCAAAACAAATCCGAAACTTCCAATAACGCCACCTATCATAAAGGCGTTAGAATCAAAATTCCCAAAATTTATAAAACTTATAAAAGACATGGGACCAGCATCAGTAATGGGCGAAGCTAGATTAGCAAAG
>DLSG01000112.1 GCA_002501285.1 Christensenella sp. UBA7868
ACCTAACCTAACCTAACCTAATTGATTAAGTTATTTAATTTAATTTTTATAGTTTAAATACTTAAATCTTAAATTTTTAATAATCACAGTTGTTTGGAGTTCTTGGGAATGGAATTGCATCTCTAATGTTTTCAACCCCTGTTAAATACATAACAAGTCTTTCAAATCCCATACCAAAGCCAGAGTGAACAACGCTACCAAATCTTCGTAAATTCAAATACCAATCAATTGGTTTTGTATCTACGCCCATTTCTTCACATCTTTTCATAATTTTATCATAATCTTCTTCTCTTTGGCTTCCGCCCATAAGTTCGCCAGCTCCTGGAACTTCAAGGTCAACCCCAGCAACAGTTTTGCCATCTTCATTTAATTTCATATAGAAAGATTTTATATCTTTTGGCCAATTTTTAATAAATACTGGTCCGTCAAAATATTCTGTGATATATTTTTCATGCTCTTTGGCAATGTCTCCGCCGTCTAATGGTTCAAATTCCCACTTAACTTTTGCTTCTTTTAAAATTTTAATACATTCAGCATGGTCGATTCTTACAAACTTACTGCTTATCAATTTATTCAATTTTTCAAGCAAACCTTTTTGAACAAAACTATCCAAAAATTGAAGTTCTTGGCCACAATTATCTAAAACATATTTTACAACATATTTTAGCATATCTTCTTCAATATCCATTAACCCTTCTAAATCACAAAATGCAATTTCCGGTTCAATCATCCAAAATTCGTTTGCGTGTGTTTTTGTGTTTGAATTTTCTGTTCTAAATGTTGGCCCAAAAGTGTATATTTTAGAAAATGCAAGTGCAAATGCTTCGCCATGAAGTTGACCTGAACCTGTAATATAGGCTTGTTTACCAAATAAGTCTTTGCTTAAATCAACTTTTCCGTCATCTCTTTTTGGAAGATTGTCCATGTTAAATGTTGTTATCTTAAACATTTGATCTGATCCTTCACAATCGGTTGTTGTAATTAATGGCGTGTTTACATACAAATATCCATTTTCTTGAAAATATTTGTGTATTGCATAAGCAGCAATGCTTCTTACTTTGAAAACAGCGTTAAACAAATTAACTCTTGGTCTTAAATATGCTTTTTCACGCAAAAATTCTAGACTATGACCTTTCTTTTGAAGCGGATAAGTTTCGTCTGTTTTGTTAATAATTTGTACATTTTTTGCATGAAGTTCGAAAGGTTGTTTATTTTCTGGTGTTAAAACCAAGCCCCCCGAAATCATAACACTACTTCCAGTGTTTAGTTTTGCTATTTCGGCGTAATTTTCTGTTTTAGCGTCAATAACAACTTGAATACCTTTAAAACTTGTTCCGTCATTTAAGTCCATAAAAGCGAAAGTTTTTAAATCTCTCACGCTTCTTACCCAGCCCGCAACTATAATTTTTTTGCCGTCATATTTTTTTGCGTCTAAATAAATTTGTTTAATATCTGTTTTTTTCATATTAGTTCGTCCTTTATTAATTGTTTTTATATTTTAAAATATTAGCCTTAAAATGTCAAACAATGAAAAGAAAAAACTAAAATTAAATCAATTTGATTTTAATTTTGAAAAAATTTTGTTAAAATAAAAGCATGAATAATAATTTATTGATAACCGACCTTGATATGCAAGGGCTTGGAATTGGTCATGATGGCGATAAAACTATATTTGTTTTTAATGCAATTCCAGAAGAAATTGTTGAATACGAGAAAATTAAAGAAAATAAAAATCTAATTTTTGCAAACACAAAAAACATAATAAAACCAAGTAAAAATCGAGTTACTCCACCTTGCCCATATTTTTTTGAATGTGGTGGTTGCGATATTCAACATCTTGAATATTTGTATGGCTTAAACTTTAAAAAAAATCAAATTAAACTTGCTTTCAAAAAAATATGTAACGAAATTCTTCCTGACTTTGAAATTGTTGGAAGCGAAAATAATTATTTTTATCGTAACAAAATTGCTTTGAAAATTTGTAAAATTGAAAACGAAAATTCGCTTTGCTATTACAAAAAAAATAGTCACCAGCCAATAAAAATAGAGTCCTGCAAAATTTGCGATAGAAAATTTGATTTTGTTATTAAACAAATTAATAATTATCTAAAAACTTTAAAAGTAGAAACTTACAACGAAAAAACAAAAAAAGGCGTTCTTAAACATTTTGTTGGAAGAATAATTGACGATAAACTTTTAATTACTTTTGTTTTAAATAAAAAAATTGATTTACCAAATTTGGATAAACTTTACGCTTCTTTGCTTTCTAACTTTAAAAGCGTTGGAATAAATATAAATATTAATCACTCTAGCAGTCAAATTTTATCAGATAACTTTATAAATCTTCTTGGCGAAAACGAAATAAGTTTCGAAAATTTATCGTTATATCAAAAAATAAGCAATGCAAGTTTTTTGCAAGTGAACACTACTATTGCAAACAAGATTTATAATTTTGTTTTAGAGAATGTTGACAAACCTGTTGTTAATGCTTACAGCGGAGCAGGGCTTTTAAGTGGACTTATTGCAAAAAATATAAGTCACCAAGTTTATGGAATTGAAATAAATAAGTTTGCCTCAAAATTGAGTGAAAAACTTAAAAAAGATAATAATATTTTAAATCTCACAAATTATTGTGATGACGCTGGAACTTGCCTTGAAAAACTTAACTTAAAAGACTTTGACCTTGTTTTAGACCCACCAAAAAGTGGAATTGATGACAAAATGATTGATTGCATAAACAAATTTTTACCTAACAAAATAATTTATATTTCGTGTGACAAAATAGTTTTAGCAAAAAATTTTAACAAATTAAAACACAATTATTATATTTGCAACATAAAAGCCTTTGATATGTTTCCTCAAACTAAAAATGTTGAAACCGTTGTGGTTTTAAAAAGAAAATAATTGAACTAAAATAATTATTTTTATATTTAACTGTAAAAGTTTTATTAAATTTAAAACGATTTTTATAAATATTTTAAACTAAATAAAAATCCACGGGTAAAA
>DLSG01000089.1 GCA_002501285.1 Christensenella sp. UBA7868
TGTTATATTTTTTCTTAAATTTATCAACTCTACCACTGTTATCAACTAATTTTCTTTTTCCAGTGTAAAAAGGATGACATTTATTGCAAATTTCAACACTAATTCTGTCACCATTTACTGTAGATTTAGTTTTAAAAGTTTCGCCACAAGCGCATACAACTTCAACTTCATGATAGTTTGGATGAATACCTTCTTTCATTTTGCACCTCTTTTTTTGTAAATACGCTTTATTATATTATAAAAACAGATTATTGTCAACTGTTTTTTACAAAAATTTCAAACGCTTTTTGTTTTTGTATAGTTTTATACTTGTAGCAAATAAGGATAAAACTATTTTTTATTTATTAAAACAAAAAAGTCATAATTTTCTCTATTTTAAAATTAAATTTGAGTTTGTCTTTATTAATCTAGAAAAAGGGGGTGTAAATTTGGCATATCGCACAAGAAAATCTTACAACTCTAATAAGTCAAAGCGAAGAAAAAAAAGTTCTTATACAGAATTAGAAAGAATGGCTTATAACTTGGGTAAAGTTAAGCGTGGTTTGAACAACCCAAATAGTAGAGTATTTGAAAGTTACAAAAATGGTTGCACTGGCAAAACGACAAAAAATAGAAAACCACTAATCTAAATAAAGGAGTGAATGTTGAACAATAAAAATGAATTTCCAAGTGAGTTTCCGTTTTGGGCTAGATTAAAGATTAGTAAAAATAGGACAACCTTAGTAATTGACGAAGATAAAAAATATAATACCAAATATAAAAAAGTAGTTGATGTTTTTGTCCATAGAGAAGCAACAAGTCAATATCATAAAGGCTTTGAAGAAATTTTGCCAAACCCTGATAAAGATAAAAGACCTAACCCTATGTATTTAAAAAGTCCTAGAAAACTACCCAAAAACATGATTAAACCACATAATAAAAATTTAGAAATGCCACAATTTTTAAAAGATAAATATTCAAAAAATAATAAAAAATAGGCATAAAAAAAGAATTGCAGTTCGGACCCGAAGTCCATATCTTGCTAAACAAGACCAAAGCAATTCGTAATTAATAATATCACAAGGAAAATTTAAAGTCAACCCTTTATAACAAAAAACTTAAAATTTTAGTGACGACGTCGACACCAAATTGCATTTGGTCTTTTCGACATATTCATTAAATAGACAACTTAATACAAACTGTAAGCAACTTTGCAAAGTGACAAAGCACATAATCGGTAGTTTAAGCCGATTACAAAAAAACAAGCCAATAAAAAATTATATATAAGGAGAATAAAAAATGGCAAACAATGTTAAAAGAATGATTAAAGAAGAAGGAATTGTTTTAGAAAAAATCTTTAAGGAAGCAACAGAAGAATTTAAGGCTTCTGATGGTCGAGTTATTGGGGCTCAACCCGACAGATACATATTAAAATGTGTAAGTGGCGAAGATTTTTCAAACGAGAAAGGTTTTTTACAAAGCACTGTTTTAGAATATAAAGCGGAAAAAGTAGTTTTTGATAAAGTAAAAGCATACTCACCCGTTATCGTTAGATACGAAGTATCAAATTATGGTGCAAAAGCCGTTTCCGTTGAACTCAAAGAAAATAAGTAAAAAGGAGATTAAAATTTGACAGGATTTCAAAAAATTATGTTTGTGCTTTTAGGTGCATTACTTGCAGTTGGCATATTCTGTTTGGTTATCGGCATTGGTTGTGCTGTTAATGGCGTTACATTTGGACAACAAATAGTAAACTGGTTTGGTCCAGCAAAAGAAGTTGTTAAAGATGTTGTTGAAGAAACCACAGTAATATTAAAACCAATAATTTAGTAAAGGAAATGTTCTATGAAAAAGATATTACTAATTATTTTAATAATTGTTTTAGTAGTGTTGTTTGGAACTTTCCCACTTTCCATTTTGTCAAAAATTTTTGAGTATTTAGGCAAAGCGATTGAATGGCTTGCTAAAATGTTAAACATTTTTGGTTGGAATGGTATTCTATGACAATAAAAAAAGCACTATGTAAGGGTCTATAAATACTTTTTATGTAGTGCTTTTTATTTTTTAATCTCAAAAGGAGCAAAAATGAAAACAATAAAAGTTATTGGAAATTGTTGTTTAGTGTTTTTAACAGTAATTGCAATTCTTGTAAGTCTTGGCTATTGTTACTATCATTTTATTATTAATGATAAAACTATGGGTATTAACAATATTAATGACCAATTGGCTATTGACATAAAAAAGTCTGACGAATTAACAGAAGAAGAAAAAAATGAATTTGAAGAACGATATTTTATGGAAGCAAGTTATTTTTCCAATGCAAAAAATAATGGAATTGAATTGCAAGAATTAAAATATAACTACTTTACTGGCTTCGATTTAACACAAAATCAATATCGTTCAACTGGTATGCAATACATTGGTGATTTTGAAACTTATATGAAAACAGTTAATAGTGACAATGAAGCAAATAGTCGTGTGTTAGACGAATTTTATTATTATGATACAACAAATGGCTTAACTTGGTCGGGTTTTAAAGGTCAATATGGCAGTGTTGCAACAACACTAAATCGTGACGAACAATTTATTATAAAAATTGATAACAAACCATATTCAATACAACTTACTGGTAAATATGATTTATACGGAAGATTTTTAGGCTTTTTATGGACAGTAAAAACTGGCACAGTTTATTTTGATTATGGAGATGTTTTTGACTGTGTATTCAAAGCCATTAAAAGTAATGATAAAGGCTATGGCGATTATTATATTACATTAGATTTATCACAATATTTTAATATAAGAGAATATGACACGGAAAGTAAAAAATTTAAAACAGATAATGTAACCGATATAATTAAAAATTATGCTGTTTTAAAATTTCATTATGACGAAAATGGAGCAAAAAATAGCACTCAATCTTTATTTGGAATTATAGAATGTAATTCTAAATACGACTTAGTAGAAGATAAAGTTGACACGACATATTGGCAAGAAAGGATGCTTTACTCTTTAACTGAAAAAGATTTTACATATCGTTATAGTGATACATATAAGGGCTATTTTGCAAGTTTAAATTTAGACACAAAAAAATTATTTGCAGAAATGCCTAGAACAAAAGTTAATATTTCAATAGACTTGCAATCTGAATATTTAAAAGCCAACAAAATTAATATAGTTGGTTTTGATTATAACGGACTTGAAAATTTTGAAATAGATACTTTGCAAATCACTGGCGAAAGCCAAACATTTTATATGCTTGAAAAAGCACTTTACAATACAAAATTACAAACACTTAAATATTCAAATGGAATAACATTTGATTTTGGACTTAATGCAATAAACAGTGAATATGTGGGGGTGATTTTATGAAATGGTATTCCTATATAATTTGTTTTATCTTTATAGTAGTTGGTGTTTTTTGTGGACTACAACTATATAGAGAAATTAAAGCAGAAAGTTATATTAATGGCTCAATTGATATTTCAAACAAATTTAGTCAAGAGAGTTTTAACTATTCAAACACAAGTGTTGTATTTTATCACGACACTTACGACGAAACAGACACATATTCATTTGAAAAAGATTTATTAAAAGTTGAAGATTTTAATGGCAAAGACAAAAATTACAAAGTAACATTAAATGATTTTGTTTTGCTAGATGCAAATATTAATGCGGGGTCAATTTATTCACTTGTTAAAATAGACTTTTATGATACCAACAATGATATTGTTTGCAATTCTCAACTTAATATATCAATTAAATTTTTAAGCAACAAAACAACTCTTACTCTATCTACAACTGGAAAAGAAAATGCAAGTTTTTTAGAACAATATTTTAAAGATAATGGCATTCGTTTGAAAGTTTTAGAAATATTATAAAGGAGAAACTATGGAAACAAAAAAAGTTTTGGCTGTAATTTTTAGTCTAATCTTTGTTTGTGCATTTGCTTTTGTCCTTGTTTGGGGCATAATAAACTTTAATAAGGTGAAAGACGGAATGTCTGGTTCTGGGGTTTACACTAAAGAAGATTTAAACAAATCATACGAAGACGGCTATAACACAGCATTAACTGATAAAGAAGAATATGTGACTTTAATTGCTAGTTATCGTGACACTATAACAACATTGAATGACAATGTGTCACAATTAACCTCACAAGTTACAATATTAAAAAACAATAATAAAGATTATTCAAAGCAAGTTGAAACTTTATCAACTCAAAAAAATGATTTACAAAAACAAGTTGATAATTTAACAATAATAAAAACAAATAATGACAAAACAATAAGTGATTTAAACACACAAATTACAAATTTACAAAATCAAGTTACAAATCTTACAAATAGTGGCGAAGATAAAAGCGAACAGATTTCACAATTAAATAATCAAATTGTAAATCTTCAAAACGCTGTTAGTCAATTGCAAACTACTAATGATATGAATTTGAACACTATAACTAGTTTAAATACACAAATTGCAAATTTAAACAACCAAATTAGCGAAATGACTTTATTATCACAAACGGCAAATACACAAATTGCTTCATTAAATAATAAAATTAATGAATTGCAAAAAAGCATTACTTATTATGAAAGTTATATTGCACAATTAGAAAATGGCGAACAGGTCGTTGCAACATTCGAGTTTGACGGAAGTGTTTACAATATTCAAATAGTAAATAAAGGCTCTAAACTTTCTGTAACAACACCAGCAAGCACTGATTACAAAATATTTAATGGTTGGAAAATAAACGGCTCTATCGTTGATTTAAGCACTTATACAATTAATACAAACACAAAAATTGTTGCAGATATTACTTATAAATATGATGAAATTCAAAGTTGACGATACTATTTACAATAGTCAAATCATCACAAAAAATGGTTATGCAACTTTACCTACTACCCCAACAAAAACTGGCTATGAATTTGACGGTTGGTCTTTAAATGGTGTTGATGTAATTTCTGACATTACAACTAAACAAGTTACTGAAAATACAACTTATGTTGCAGTATTTACAAAATTGCACACAGTTACTTTTATTTATGAAAACGAAACAAAATCTACACAAATAATTAGAAATGGAAAATTTGCAACAACAGTTAATATTGATAATACTGATTATAAAATATTTAATGGTTGGAAAATAAATGACACAATTGTTGATTTATCAACTTACAAAATAGTTGCAGATACCACTTTTATTGCAGATATAACATACAAATATGATGTTATATTTAAAGTAGATAACACTATTTACAATAGTCAAATTGTTGCAAAAAATGGTTATGCAACTTTACCTACTAACCCAACAAAAGACGGTTACGAGTTTGACGGTTGGTCTTTTAATGGTGTTGATGTAATAACTGATATTACAACTAAACAAGTTATTGAAAATACGACTTATGTCGCTGTATTTACCAAATTATACACAGTTAAATTTATGAATGGAGATATTGTTGTTTCTACTCAATTTATTAGAAATGGTGAGTATGCAACACTCCCTAACAACCCTATAAAAGATAATTATAGGTTTGTTGGTTGGTCATTGAATGGTGTTGATATATTATCAGACATTGACAAAATTCAAGTTACTGAAAATACAACTTATATTGTTGTTTTTGAAAAAATAACATACACGGTCACATTTGTGTATTTAAAAAATTATTATGGAAGTTCTGCTGGGAATTCTTCATACGAAGAAAACGAAGAAGCATTCAATGTTTGCACCACTATTGAAGTTGATGCGGGAGAAACAGTATCTGAACCAAGCATTGATTTTGGTTCTCATTCTTATCAATTTAGATGTTGGTGTTTAGATATTAACAATTTAAGTTATTCTTCTAGTTTTGATTTTAATACCCCTATAACTGAAAACATTGTTCTTTATGCGTATTTTGTAAAGGAAAGAGTATGATAATTATAATTTTTGCACCGCCACGCACTGGAAAAACAGCCCTTATGACACATATATCAAATTTAACGGCTTTTAATAGACAAAGAAATCGTGCGATGCAAATAGAATTAATGGAAAAAATAAAAAACGGCTTTACAAATATTAAGACTATACCTATTCATTGTGTATCAGCCAACTATGACTGTAAATTCAAAAAGTTTGGGTATAGTCCTAGATTTAGCCGTAGAATTAACCCATATAGATTAGGTTTTGCAAACAAATATGTTAAAACACATTTTAATTTTCCTTATGAATGTATAGCCATCACCGAAGCACAAAAATATCTAAATTCAAGAATGAGTGCATATTTTCCAGATTGGCAAAGTCGGTGGTATGAACAACACGGACACAATAATATTGATATTTTTTTGGACACTCAAAGACCAATGCTAATTGATGTCAATATTCGTGAACTTGCCAGTTTTATAGAAGTTTTAAATTTAACTTTTAAATATGACGAATATGGAAAAATCAAAGGCTTAACTTGGAAAATTCGCAAAATCGAAAATAGCAGTTTATTTGATAGATATATGTCAAGCGGAAAAAAAGACACTAGTTGTTATACGGAAGAAGAAATTTCCGCAAATTACAATGTTTTTGAATGTTATGACAGTCAAAACTGTAAACCAAAATTCTATGATGGTCATTTTGAAGAAGATATTGATTATCTTGAAAGTGCTCCACCAGAAGAAACAAAAGAAAGTTACATTCAATATCTTAAAGAGAATGATGACGAATTGCCAGAAAATTTTTATCAAAGGAGAAAAGCAGTTTGCTAAATTTTAATAAAAATAAATTAATCAATGACACACTTGATAAATATTACGAAACATTTTCGCATACTCTTGATACCGCTGACTATGTGCCAGATAAATTTAATGCAAAAGTTCATAAATATATTTATAAAAATATGAAAAAGACTTTTAAAAAAATTGATAAGGAAGACAGAATTTATCAAAAAAAATTATTAAGTAAAGAAAAACAAAAAAAGAAACAACAAAAGAAAAACAAACAGTCTTGGTTTTCTCGACTTTGTTGTAAATTAAGGTATAACAGGCTTAAACGAAAACATCGACTTTTAACTTATACCCCAAAAACAGATGTTGAAAACAAAGATTTAGTTTTATTTGAAGATAATAAATAAGTATTATGCTTAATTATTAAAATCTTAATATTATTATTTGTTGTGGTAATGTGGTAAAGTCCGAAAAGACTTTTCCATATTTCCAGTTATTGTTGATTAGTGGTAAACTCGCTTTTCCACTTATCAAAGAGTTTTCCATATTTGCATAACTTGTTGTGCGAATGTGGTAAACTCGGCAATAACCGTTAGCAACAATGAGTAAACTCAAAACAAAAGCACTTTTGCGTAGGGCTCTGCCCTAGCAAAGTGCGAGTGTTACTCTACTCGACAATAGTAACACTTAACGGAATAAAAAATTTAAAAATTAAAAAATAGGGGTTTTTATGAATAATTTGAATAGACAAAAAACTGCCTATTACTTGTTTCAAAAAGATAGAGTTTTTAGAGATAACACACTTACATCTTTATATTTTAAATCTAATAAAAAACAAGTAGAAAAGAAAAGTTGTCCAATTGATATTGACGGAATAAGATATAAGTTAATAAGAGAAACTGGCGAAATTGTAAATTACAAAAAAAGTGAAGTTTTAAGTAATATGGCTTGTTCTCTTAGAAGAACAAAAATATTAATGAATATGCTATTAGAAATGAACGATTTTGACTGGTTCGCAACACTCACTTTTGATAAAGAAAAAATTGATAGAACAAATGACGAATTAGTCTATGAAGCATATAAAAAATATATAAACAACACAAAACATCAATTTCCCACTTTTAAATATTTGACAGTTTTAGAAAGACACGAAGATGGTTGTATTCATTTCCACTTACTTATTGGTGGTCTAACCACAAAGCAACTTGGACTTGTTAATTCTGGAAAGGTTTGTTGTTCGTGGGCTATTTACAAAAATAAAATAGCAAGCAAAGAATATTTTGAAAAAACAAAAAGTGAACACGAAAACGAATTACAAGACACTGACGGGCTTCCCGTTTATAATGTAACAACCTTTCCTTATGGTTTTACTACTGTAACAAGAATAGTAAGCCGTGAAAGGTGCAATAGTTACATTAAAAAATATATTAATAAAGATATAGGAAAATCAACCGAGATATTTAAAAAGAGATTTTATTATTCTAAAAATCTTAATGTCCCGCAAATTGTTGAACGACTTATAGGTGCAGATTTTGACACACCAAAAAACATAAAGGACATTATGTCTACTAACCCACATTTTCAAAATGCTGACTTTATAAATTACAATAAAGAACGCAATATTTTGCAATACTGGGAAGACAATAACTTAAAGCAACAAATTGATAGTGAAAATATAAAAAAAACACTTAATCAATTAAATATAAATTTAGACGATATATTTTAAAAAGGAGTGATTATTTGACAAAAAAATATTTACGAAAGAATGAGTTTAGAATGGACAACAACCCAAAACATTTTGGAATAAAAAAACAACCACATCCAGCATACATAACTGCAAGATATGGTCATTTATATAAAGCCAATACGATAACTCATTCTCAAGAAACTTCTACTGGACAAAAAACTTTTGATGTATTTGAAAATCCAGATAAGCTAAGTAAAGATAAAAATCGAAAAACTAGAATTAGTCCACCATTTTGGCAAAAAGATACTTTGTTTAGTGATAATACTTTGTCTAATTTTAGATTTTCGAAAAAATCAAAAAAACGAATTAAAAAATATAATAAAAAATTTAATTAAAAAAATTCAACCCGTGTGACGTTTCCATCTTTTAACTGCCCTGTGGGCTTGGTTGAATTTCTATTATTATACAACAGCATTTAAAAAAATGCAACAATTTTAAAAAAATTTATTTTAAAGGGAGAAAAAATGACACTTAAAAAAGTAATATACCTGGCAAGTGGACGAGCAAAATTAAATTACCCTTATGTAACTTATAACGACTACAAAGAAAAGAGAGATTTAGTCTGTGATATGATGACCGTTAATTTAAGTGATTATGATATTTTAATTGCCACTCCACCTTGCAATTATTATTCAAGAGCAAATTCTATGCGAGAAACGTCGAAGTATGCTCAAGAAACAAAACATCTACTTCCTGATATTATTGACAAATTTATAAAAACCGGCAAGCCTTTTATTGTTGAAAATGTTAGAAATGAACCGATGTTTAAAAAACTTGGGTTATATGACAAAAATTGTTTAATTTATAAACACGGAAGACACACTTATTGGACTAATATTTTAATCAACATAACAAATATTTCTCAAGAATATGACTTTAAGCAAATACCTGGTTATGGCTGTATTAGATTAAAAAGTTATGTTCAAGGTGGTAAAAACGTCAATGACGTTTTAGATTATTTTTTAGAAGTAGTTATAGATAAATTAAATAAAGAAATAAAGGGAGAATAAATTAATGGAAGAATTTATAAATAGTGATTTAGATTTTGAAGATAGTGAATTACATCTTTTAATGCTTGCATTACAAGATTGTTTCGAAGATAATCAGATAAACTTTTGCCAAACTTGTAAAACAATATATGATATTTGGAGTTATTGCAAAAAAAGTTATTTCAAAGCAAAAAACAATGAATATTATAATTCATACAAGTTACTAGCAAAATTTGGCTTTGATAAAAAAGCAGTAAATAGATACAAACAATGTTATGAAAGATTTGTTTTACAAGGTGCAAATGTTTTGCTTAATGATTACAAAGACTTCTCACCTAGTAAGTTGTTTGAATTGTTAGTTCTATCTTCTGACACATCAGACGAACTTGTAAAAAAACAATTCATAAAACCAACTATGACAGTTAAACAAATTCGTGAATATATCAAAACATTAAAAGACGGCTCGGACAAAGCCGAAAAAGTCATTGAAGATACAACAATCAATGAAAACGATATTCCAATGGCTTATGATCCAAAACAAGAATATGAATATTCATATTTTGAAACAAAGACAAAAAACCAACTATTGAATATAGTTTGGGAATTACAAAAAGCATATCAAAAATTAAAATCAAATAAGGAGAAAAAACAAAAATGACAACATTAAATTTTAACATAAATGAAATATTAAAAAGAAATGAACTACTAGAAAAAGAAAATAAAGAATTAAAAGAAAAAATGTTCTACAATTTTTTAAACAAAAATTCAACTGAAAATTATTATGAATTTAGAATTGAAGAATTAGAAAAAGAAAATCAATTGTTAAGACAAAAGAATGCTTATTTGTCTTTAATTGCACATTAGAATAAAAAATTTTATTTAAAAACTAGGCTGTTTATTGGCCTAGTTTTTTGTTGTTGAAATATAAACTTTATCTTCTACTATAATTTTATTTTTATATTTTAAACATACATTATTAAAATCTCCACCTATAATTGTTGTAATTATTCTCGCTCGCAACTTTAAAGAATTCTTTTTTTCTATTAATACTTTTCCATAAAAGGTTTCTTCGTTTTCATATAAAAATGTTACATTATTAAATTCTGTTTCATTTACTTTTACATAAAAATCATTTTGATTTAAAGTTATTTCATATTTTGCAGTATTCTCTACTTTTAAAATAAAATCAAAAATATATTGGTTATTATTTGTTTCTTTAATATCAAATCTAATAAATTTTATGTTTGTATTATTGCAACCTACCAATAAAAAACCACAAAAAATAAGTAATAAACTTATACATATAACTTTTTTTAATTTATTTATTCTTTTAATTTTCATTTTTAACACCTATAAATATAATTTTTATAAGTATAGCATTTTTTTTATATAGTAGTTATATATCGACATTTTAACAAATAAAATATCAAAAAAATACAAATTTAGACAAGGAAGAAAACTTTATGATACGCAAAAGAAGAAATTTAACATTTACACAAAGATTACAAATAGAAACATTATATAATGCCAAAAAGACTAAAAAAGAGATTGCTCAAATACTTGGCTTACATCTCTGCACTATTTACAGAGAATTAAAGCGTGGTGCTTATGAACATACCACAATACAAGATACATTTTGGTATGGTGTCAGAATAAAGAAACAAATAAAATATTCTGCTCAAATATCACAAGATAGATACGACTTGCTTTGCTCTGGTAAAGGCAGACCAATAAAACTTGGTAAAGACTTTGCTTTTGTTAAGTATATGGAAAAAAGAGTTATTGAAGACAAAATATCTGCTTGTGCAGTTCTTGGCGAGATTAAGTATAAGAATATGCAGTTCGATACAAACATAAGCAAAACTACTCTTTATAGATATATTGAAATGGGCTTGTTTCCACACATCAGATTAGAGAAGCGAAAGAAAGAATACAAGAAAGTCAAAATAAAACGAGCCCCAAAAGGCACAAGCATTGAAAGACGCCCAAAAGAGATTAAACAAAGAAACTCATTCGGACACTGGGAAATGGACTGTGTTTGTGGTAAAACAAAGCCTGTGCTTCTAGTGTTAAGTGAAAGACTTACACGAAAAGAAATAATTTTCAAAATGGAAAATCAAAAAGCAATTAGTGTTGTTAAGTGCTTAAATATCTTGGAGAGAAGATTTGGTAAAACATTCAAAAAAGTATTTAAGTCTATCACGGTAGATAACGGAAGCGAGTTTGCAGATTTTCACGGCATAGAAAAATCTTCTTATGGACACGGCAAACGAACAACAGTTTTTTATTGTCACCCTTACTGTTCTAGTGAAAGGGGCACAAACGAACGACTTAACAGAGAAATACGAAGACTTATTCCAAAAGGCTCTGACATAAGTAAATATTCTATACAAGATATACAAAAAGTTGAAGACTGGGTAAACAACTATCCAAGAGAAATATTTAATTATGCAACATCTTCTGAACTCTTTGAGAAACATTTACAAGCAATATCTTAAACTAAATAAATATTTCACTTTTAAAGTGTGCTTTAAACACACTCTTTTTGCATACAATAAAAAAGAAAAGTCAAAGAAAATTTGTCTATTCATACCCTTGCAAGGGTATGAATATATGGTTACAACAACCATTTTACACAATTCTTTAACTTTTTTTAATTTTTTTCTATTTTTTTGCTATATTTTCTTGACTTTTCGAACGCTTTTTGTTTTGTGTAATTTTATTCTTTTTTAACTTTTTAGCATTAATTAACATTTTAAAATTATACTAATATATTTTAACTAATTTAAAATTTGAAAATGTTGCTATTTTATTATTTTCCGCCGCTCTAAAAACTATAACAAAAGCAGTTATATCAGTGTCAATTGTAAATGTTTTTGATGTAAAACTATTTGTGCCCGTAAAATATTCTCCACTATTTTTATACCAAGTTATGCCAACTAAACCATTTTCGCAATCATAAGACAACATATATTTCTCACCTGCTTTACATTTTACATCAAATCCTAAACCATATAAATTATTTTCTGCCGTTATAGAAATTTCGTCTTTACTTAATTTATTTAAAGTTGTCATTGATGGTGCCCAGTAACCACCAGTAGCAAATCCGACCATATACTGATTGCCCGTGATTGTTCTATCAATAGTAGAACTATAACCATTACAATTTGCAATTTCTCTTTTGTCAACATTTAATAAGTCTATGCCAAAGTTTTCATTAAGTTCTTGTTTTGCGGTTGCCTCATCAAGGTTTGCTTGTTGAATAGCACAAACCGTACAGTTTAAAGTAGTTGTTGCTTTTTGTTGTTCAAACCCAGTTGATATCACCGCACTTA
Organism: Christensenella sp. UBA7868; assembly: GCA_002501285.1. Classification (GTDB taxonomy): domain Bacteria; phylum Bacillota; class Clostridia; order Christensenellales; family UBA1242; genus UBA7868. Next base: position 12,747 of record DLSG01000089.1, read on the forward strand.
TTGTAATATTATGTCCACTTGTTCCTTTTGAAAGTTTGCCTATAATTTTATTACTAACTACGGCTTTTGTGGTTTGGTTATAAATTTTTAACCCGTCACCAACATAAATATTTGTACCATCATCACTAAAATAAACTCCGCTTTCAAAAATCCCTTTTGGATCACTTAAAAATACCAAATAATAAGCATCTTCGCTTTCAGCGGTCAACCCAATTTTAAGTGGAATATTTACAACATCTCCGGGCATAATTTTTCCACCAGTTTGATATTCTAAATTTGTTCGAGTAACCTTAAAATTTAAACTTTTATTACTAATCCCATCTCCGCTTACATCAAGCACAATAGTCCCGAAATCTAAATTTCCTGAAAAATTTTTTTCATCTGTAAACCATGCAAATGTTATCAAAGCCACAGATGTTAATATTAACAATAATAAAATTATGATTATTGTTTTAAAATTAAAATTTAATCTTTTCTTTTCCATTCATATCCCTTTTTAAAACAAAAAAACTGGCCAGTTGACCAGTTTTATTTTAAAAAGTTTAAAAGCCTATTTCGCCTTAA
>DLSG01000028.1 GCA_002501285.1 Christensenella sp. UBA7868
ACCGTGAAAGGGTGGTGTCTTAACCTCTTGACCATGGGACCAACTATCACATTATATATTAATCAATTGTTTTTGTCAACATTTTTTTAAAAAAAATTTAAAAACAGTCAAATTTCTTTAATTTTTCTAATTTTTATAATTAAAAATAACTACAAAACAACTTTTTTTCTTATTTTTTAATTTTATATTTTAAATAATATTATCTTAAAAAACTATTTTCCTTATATAATTTTTATACATTTTCAAAAAAGTGGCTTAAACCACTTTTTTGAAAGCAACAAACTTATTTTAATCTTCAATTTCTTTTTTATAATTTTTTCTTATCAAAAACATATTAAGCACAAGTTCGGTTACTGCAAGAATAACACTTCCGCTGTGAAAATTACTATAATAAGTTACAAAACCATCTGCACCACTTTGGCAAGCAAGATAAATGCTATAACCTAAAACGCCCAGACACAAAATTGCTACAAAACAATTTACAACAAGCATAAAAATGTTAAATTCTCTTTTTACAAGTGGAAGTTTATAGCCGTCCCACATATAAATTAAAAACACAAAAAAGTTAAGCACACACCCGATAATTAAAAATAACATAATTGTTGATAAAAATGGTTGGTATGTAAAACTTATAACATTATATGCGTTATAAACATAGGTCGTTGCCTCACCACTATCTACAAAAGTTGTAGAATAAATTGGAAGCAAACAAAGAAGCAGTGGTAACACCGCTTGTAATAAATAAATGTAATTATTTTTTAAATTTTTCAAAAATTTAGTCATGTGTATAATATAAATCTTTTTTATTTTTTTGTCAATTTTTTTGAAAATATTTTTGAATTACAATATCGACAATATCCCCCACTTTTTTCAAAGCAGTTTTCACAAATTTTGTTCTTACAAACAATACATATTTCTAAATTTTTATTGTCACAAATTTCCCCACAAATATCACAACTATAAAATCTCATATTTTTATTATGTTTCTTTTATTGGTTTTTATTATAAGGACAACAATTTAATTTTTAATCTATTGAATTAAAACAAGAAATATTAAATAAATATTTTAATCAAAATCAATCGTATTCTTCTCTTGCATTGGATTAGGGGATCTATAAAGACACAATCTAATTAAAAGAAACTTTATCGTGGATAGAATTTTACAATACAATAGCATTAAAAAACAGGAAGAAACTATAATTTCTTCCGAAGTGTTTTTTATTCAAGTGCCCCTACGGGGTTCACTTAATAAGTGAGTTTTGTTTTAATAAACTTTTACAAGCCTAAAATTTGAATAAACCATTTCAGTTCCAGCAGTTGTTGATTTGAAAACAACAATCATACCTGTTGCGTTTGCTGGCACTGTGAAAACTGTTCCTGAACCAGGTAATACTTGCGAAAGAGATGAACCGTCTTCTTTATAATATGTTACTGCTACACTTGTTTTTTGAGCGCTTTCATAAGTTAAAATATATTTATCGCCCGCAGTGCAAAGTGCATCTAAGCCAAGCCCATAGTTAATGTTAGAATTTGTTGTAAATCTTATTTTGTCAGCAGTTACTTCATAGTCGGAACTTAATTGGTTTGGATACCAATAATTGCTTCCAGTAAGACCAATCATAATTTGCTTGCCTGTGATTGTTCTTGTTGCAGTGTTAACTCCTTCACTTTGAGTTACGCTTGCAACTGCTCTTGAGCCCACATTAAACAAATCAAAGCCAAATTCTTGGTTAAGCAAATTTTTTGCAGTGCTTTCATTAAGGTTTGCTTGTTGAATTGCACAAACTGTGCAATTGATTATGGTGTTGACATTTTGTTCTTCAAAATCAGTTGATATTGTTGCACTTATTGTTATGTCATGCCCTGTTGTCCCTTTGGATAGTTTGCCTACTATTTTGTCAGTAACTGTTGCTTTTGTGCTTTGATTATATATCTTTGTTCCATCACTTATATAAACATTTGTTCCGTAATCACTAAAATATGCTCCGCTTTCAAATATCCCTTTTGGATCACTTAAAAATATCATATAGTATGCCGCTTCACTTTCACTTGTCAAAGTCACTTTTATTGGAATATTTACTATATCCCCTGGCATAACCTTTCCGCCTGCTGTGTATGTTCCATTTGAACGTGTTACATCAAATTTAAGTGATTTTTTTGTATTATCTATGCCAGTTCCGCTTACATCAAGTTCAATTGCTCCAAAATCTAGCGTTCCGCTATATTCTTTTTTGTCGGAAAAATATGCTATGGTTAATATTAAGGGAGAAATTAGCACTAATAATATAAGTGCTAGAATTATCGTTTTCACGCTTCTACTTAATCTTTTTGTTTTCATACACACCTCTATGTAAATCAAAAAACTGGTTTTAATAGGTTAACCAGTTTTATTTGTGTATTCTTCGACTTAAGTGTTCGGTTAACCATGTGCGAGGTTAACCATGTGCGTTTCTATTTTAGTTTGTGATAACACAAACTCTTTTATCTATTAAGAATTCTGCCATTTTTAGGGTTATTGTGTCAAGCATTTTTAAATATTTTTTAAAGTTTTTTAATTTTTTTATTAAAAGTGCTCTCGACCCCACTCTATGGCACCATTTGATTAAGCACATTGAAACCATGCATATTAAAATTTATGTAAATAAAAAAGTGCCTACAGCACGGTCTATAAGCACTTTAAAATAAATATATTTTTTGTAAATGCAAGTTTAATCATTTTTTGTTTTATCAACAAATTCTACAATTAAACATCTTCTTGGTTCCACACCTTCACTGTGAGTTGAAACACCTTCAAAATTGCTTAACTCTTCATGAATAACATGGCGTTCAAAACTACTCATTGGTTCAAATTTATGACTGCGTTTTGTTTTAACAACCTTTTTAGCAATTCTAACCGCTAACGCTTTTAAACTTTCTTCACGCTTGCTTCTGTAATTTTCGCAATCAAGCAAAATCTTTTTTGATTTGTTTTTAAGTGAAAGAAAACTGTTTAACAAAATTTGATAAGCGTTTAAGGCTTCACCACGATGACCAATTAACATAGAAACATTTTCGTCACCTGAAACTTTAACTTCATAAGCATCATCATTTTCAAGAACCATAACTTTTCCGTTAATATTTAAAGCCTTAAAAATATTTGCAAAAATGTTGTTAATTTCTTCAAAAACTTCTTCACTTGTCATAAATTGTTTTTTACTTTCAACTTTTTCTTCATTTTCTTTTACAATATTTTCTTCGCTAGTTTTATCGCCACAATGTGAGCAAACAGGTTCTTCTTTTTCTTCTTTTTCACATTCACATTCTGCGCAACCGCAATCACAAATTCCGTCTGCGTTTTCATCACCGCATTCGTGTTTTTTGCAGCCACAATCGCAAGTTTCAACCTCGATGTCGTCAATTTCTTCTTTAACAATTTCGTCAGCAAGTTTTTCAGCAGATTCTTCTTCAAACGAAATTAAAACTTTCGCTTTTGAAAACAATCCGCCTTCGCTTAAAACTTTAATATTTACATCTTCACGATTCTTACCAAGTTCTTTAAGTCCATTTTCAATGGCTTTTTCAAGATTTTTTCCAGTAAATTCAAAACTTTTCATCTTAAACCCCTTCTTTTTTCTTTTCTTTTGATTTTTCAATTTTATTCATAACAAGAGTTGTAACTAAACCGATTAGAACACTCATTAAACTGTTTACAACAATGTATAACGCAAATGCCGCACTATATTGAAGCGTAAATATTACCATGAATATTGGAAGAATTGCCATCATAATAAAATTATTTTGTTTTTTTACAGGAATCTCATTGCCTTTCTTATCATAAACAGGTTTTGGTTTTGTTCCAAGATTAGATATAAATAGACTTAAAATTGTTACCCCTGCCGCAAGAACTACTAATATTAACCAGCCGTTCCAGCCTGAATAAACAATATTAATATCACCAGCGACTTCATCAAAATTGTTTGCAAATGCTTGCTTTGCTTGTTCTTTATCTGTGTAAGAAACCCCATAAATATCGTCTATATAAGGATTTTCATCACTAACACTATTAAAATTTGTTCCCGAAATTGCAAGATATTCATTACTATTTGGGAAAGTGCTTGCATAAGTGTCTGGTCTATAAATGTTTTTAATCCACAAGAATCCTTCTTTTATTTCTCCATAATAATTTGCAGTTTCTCTTTTTGCAAATGCTTTTGAAGATGTTATTAGTTCAGTTTTTTCTTCTTCTGTTAAAGTCGAATCGTTAATAGCCGTTAAAATAGTGTTTAAATCTGCGTCAACTGAAATTGTTATAGACTTGCTTTCTGCTTCTTCTTTTAATTTTGTAGCAAGAACAGTTTTATAGTTTTCAGTTAATTGTGTATATTCTGTTTTAATGTTATATTGACTTATTTGATTTAATGAAGAAAACAATGTAAAGAAAACAACAATTGTGATAACTAAATTTATAAGCATTCCAAGACATGAACCAGTCATATTAAAGTTTTCTTTTTTATATAGTTCCATTGTCTTTTGATTTAATAATTCTTTATTATGACCATATTGTTTTTGCAATTTTTCAAGTTTTGGTTGAAGAACTGCTTGTTTTTCCATCGTTTTTTTGGAACTTACTTTTTGGTAAATTTCAAGTGGCGAAAGCACAAGTTTTAGCGCAACTGTAAATAATATTATTGTAAGCCCAAAACTAGCAACTCCGCTTTGAAACCAACCGATAATTGTTCCCCAAAGTCCGCCAACGGCCAATGTTAAATTACCCATTTTAAATCTCCTTTTAAATTGTCTGGAACGGGGTCTATCCCGCATTTTGACGAAAAATGATTACATCTTAATATTCTTTTTATAGATAAAAAAACTCCTTTGCAAACCCCAAATCTTTTTATTGCAATCACCGCGTATGTTGAACATGAGGGCGTAAATTTGCAAGATTTAGGAAGCATAGGAGATATTAAAATCTTATACAAATAAACAAGTATTAAACAAAAAATTTTAAGCGGATAGAAAAGTGCTTTTAAAATTAACAAATAAGACCCGCTTTTTCAAATAGCGTTTTAAGTTTAGTTTTCATATCTTCAAATTTTAAATTTACAATTTGTGGTTTTGCCACAACTATAATATAAAACTCGTTTTTAATAGAACTTGAAAAACTTAAAACACATTCTTTCAAACGCCTTTTAATTTTGTTTCTTACAACCGCTTTCCCAACTTTTTTGGATACGCTGTAACCAACTTTAAAATCTTTTGTTTTTAGTGGTAGATAGACCAAACTTATACATTCATCACTTTTGTGCTGACCGTTTTTAAACAAATAAGCAAACTGCTTTCTTTTTTTTAGTCTATTTTCTTTTTTTATCATAAATTACTCTCTATTTATTGTTTACAGTTAAAGTGTGTCTGCCGCGTCTTCTTCTGCGTGATAAAACTTTTCTACCATTATGAGTTTGCATTCTTTGTCTGAATCCGTGAACTTTAACTTTACTTCTTTTTTTAGGTTGATAAGTCCTTTTCATAATCTGCTCCTTTAAAATAATGTATCAAAAATCATTTCGTCAAATAATTAGACTAAACAATATTAACAAAATTTTTTCCGTTTGTCAATTGTTTTAATAATTTATTTTTAAAAACTAAAACTTTAAACATGCAAAATAATATATAAAAAAGATATAAGCAAAAATATTTATTTAGTTATATCTCTTTTATTTTAATATAGTTTAATAAATTCGATATTCTGAACTAGCACTAATCTCTCCAAACATCATTATTTACAAATTGCGTTAATGCCATAGTAAAAGCCTGCGTATTCAAATCTATTCTTGTTATTTTTTCATGAGTTAAAAGACCGATTCCGCCAGTACTGCTTCTTAAATCACTTTCATTAAAAATCTCGTCCATAACAGTAGCCAATGTTTTATTTAATATATCATCAACATATTTTTCAGGCACAGGAAAACTAGCACTTGTTCCCACGCTTTCATAACCGTTCTTATCTTTAATAACTGCAACATTGGTAATAGACCAAAAGCCAAGAGTGTTTACTATTCCTGATTCTACGGCAACACAATAATCATAATCAATTTTATTTTCTTTTGCATATTTTATCAAGTTCTCTACTCTGTTTTTAGCGCCCAAATATGTTTCTTGATTCAATGGTTGTTCTCCAACATTTGAACTTGCCGAAATCCCAACCACCATAGCATCATCAAAAAATTTTTCAAATGCGTCTTTCGCTCCTTTAATTTTCCCCGGATTTTTTGTTCCAATCAATACTTTCATAAATTTTCTCCTTTTTATGCGGTCATTAAAAAAATCTTCCTAAAAAGCAACAAAAACATGACCAATAAATTTAATATTGTTTGTTTTATTGCCATTCTAAGAAGATTCAATTGAATTTCCCAAATAATATAAATCCGGAATGGTCAAAATGGATTATATACTATTATTATATCATAAAATTTTTATTTTGTCAATACAAAATTTTTACAAAAGTAAATAAACAAATTTATTAAAAATGACTATTGACATCAATCTTGATATCCTTTATACTTATAAAGAAGAGGATAATATGTTAAAG
>DLSG01000026.1:0-570 GCA_002501285.1 Christensenella sp. UBA7868
TTACCAAGGTGGTGCTCTACCGCTGAGCCACACCAGCAGATGCTGTTTTTTGATTGATTTTTGCGGTGAATTTTAGTGGTTGAAAAGTGCTGTTTTTGTTTTACCAAGGCAGTGCTCTACCGCTGAGCCACAGTAGCATATCTATAAAAATAGGCTAATTTATTAAGTTTTAAAGTCGGTAATTTTAGGCATTTTAAATCTTACCAAGGCAGTGCTCTACCGCTGAGCCACAGTAGCATTTTTAAGTTTGTTTAAAGTTTTTTGTTAGCCATTTTTTAAATTTTTAAATGGTGGCTATTGATATTTAATAATTTGTTGATTTTATTAAAAATACTTGCTTATTATATTTTATTATTATATTTTTGTCAAGAAAATTTATTTTAATTGTTTTATATATTCATTTTTATTTGAAAATTTTGATTTTTTTGTTATATTTATATTAAGCAAAGGATTGAGAACTAAAAAAAATTTATTTTTTTGCTTTTTAGTACAAAGATATTATTTATATTATTGGAAATTTTGTCCGAAAGCACACGCACGAAGTGAGTATATTTTCAAGCAAAACTGATG